>CAZDHN010000479.1:0-5270 GCA_964505115.1 uncultured Planctomycetaceae bacterium | reverse complement strand
AAACTTGCTGCCAGCAACAACTTACGGAAAACTACGCTTCAGCCGGATGAACCTTTTCTTTATGGTGGTTCGACGAGTCTTCATAGCTCTCTCGGGTGGGTAGTTGACGATGGCGTCGTCAAAACGTATGGTAATGGCATCCTGGCCGACACGTACAACGGCTCGGGCACGCTGGCGGCAGGCAGCGCCTTCAGGATTGGCGCCAGGGGCGGGTTCAACACTGCCAGTTCGTTTTTTCCCGGCCTCATCGACGAGCTTGCCATGATGTCTGACATCACGAAGCCCCATCGGTTTGTTCCGCTGGGGTTTTTTGTCACCTGGCCTCGGGTTCTGGCGTGCTGGCTTGACACGCCGGGCGGGTAACCATTTCCTTAGTTCCGGCGGTCAATAATCAGGCTGGAGAGGCTGTCGGCGACGAGGGCGATGGCGAGGGGTCTGCCGGCCGGTCGGAGTATTCGGCATGGATGCGGGAGATTGCGTCGATTTCCGCGAAGAATGCCTCGGTCACGGCCGGGTCGAAATGGCTTCCGTTTTGTTCGCGAATGATGCCCAGCGACTTCTCCAGCGAAAAGGCCTCTTTGTAGGGGCGCTCGCTGGTCAGTGCGTCGAAGACATCGGCGACCGCCACGATCCGGCCCTCAATGGGAATCTCCTCGCCCGCGAGTCCCCCGAGATAACCCGATCCATCCCATTTCTCGTGGTGTGTTTGCGCGATTGAGGCCGCCATTTTCAAGATCGGCGAGTTGCTGATGCTGGCGATCGCTTTGCCCATGTGGGCGCGAGAGAACAGGCTCGAGGCCTCACTATCCTCGTACGACATCGCGCATATCTGCCGCCCGAATTCGGTGTGCTGTTTCATTTGATCGAATTCTTCGGCGGTGAGCTTGCCGGGCTTCAGAAGGGTCGCGTCCGGAATGGCGACCTTGCCGATATCGTGCAGCGACGCAGCCAGCCGAATCCGCTCGGCCACCTCGGCACCCAGACCTAAACGCCCGGCGATAATCTCCGCATAGTGTCCCACGCGAATTACGTGCCTGCCCGTCTCGTTGTCGCGATACTCACCCACCTTGGCCAGACACGCGATCACTTCGTGGTGTGCCGCCATCACTTCGGCGGAGCGCGCCGCCACCTGAAGTTCGAGATCCCAGGCGTGATTTTTCAGGTGGTCCTGATGGGCCTTGACCCTCAGCACGTTGC
This sequence comes from uncultured Planctomycetaceae bacterium, assembly GCA_964505115.1. Lineage (GTDB taxonomy): Bacteria > Planctomycetota > Planctomycetia > Pirellulales > Thermoguttaceae > CAZDHN01. The sequence continues at coordinate 4,073 of CAZDHN010000479.1, read as the reverse complement.
GAAGCCGCGCCTCAAGTTCCGTGGAATCAACGGGTTTGCTTAGGAAATCGGTCGCCCCCAACCGCAACGAATCGAGTTTGGTCTCCGTGTCGGTCGCGGCGGTTAGTATCAAAACCGGCAGATCGGCGAATTGCCGGTCGGCACGAAGTTTCTCGAGAATCCGCAGCCCGCTGACGTGCGGCATCATGATGTCGAGCAGCACCACGTCGGGGCACGTCTCGTTGATCAGGTCGAGGGCTTCGGTGGAATCGGTCGTCGTGAAGAACTGGCGATAGCCGGCCAACTTCAGATATTTCTTCACGACCTTGATGTTGATCGGCTCGTCGTCGACGATCACGATCGCCGGATTGGACATCACCCGCGCGGCCGGCGAATCGAGCAAGGTCGCCGCAATGCTTACCGGTGAACCGAACATCATTCGCATCGACTCGACCTGGGCGTCGAGATCGCACGAGCCACTTGAAGACGGGATGGGGTCGAACGTATTCATGGAGTCGGGTCCCCTTTATGAGACAAACACTTGCAGCCGATTTGTTAGTTCGGAACCGCCCGTCACGGGACGGCTCGCGTGGCACAATCCTTCGTCTATATGTGCGCGGCTGGCAATGCAATCCTGGCCGCCAGCCGCTCGAGTTCTTCCAGCACGGATGCGGCCGCGGCAGCTTGATTCGCTTTGGCCGATTTCTCCAAGCGTTTGGCCGACTCAGTCAGCACGGGGAATCCGGCCGTTCCCCCGGAACCCTTCAGCCAATGCGCCAATCTTGCAAGCGACTCGAAGTCGCTCGCATCGCGGGCCTGGTGCATCTGGCCCAGTCGTTCGTGGAAGGTTGCGATGAACTCCTCGACAATCTCGCGGAAGTCCTGGTCGTCGGTCGGCAGGTTCGATACCAGATCGGGCCCTGGCGACAGTGCGGCTGGTAACACCTCGGTCTGTTTGGAAGTTTGGACGGTTGTCGTGGTATCGGCCTGTTTCAGCAGTCGGGCGATCGCCCGCAGTAGTCGATCGGCGTTGATCGGCTTGGAGAGGTACGCCGTACATCCCGCCCGCCGGCACTTCTCTTCGTCGCCCGCCATGGCATGGGCCGTCAGTGCGACGATCGGCAGCTTGCATCCCGACTCGCGAAGCTTCCTGGTCGCGGAATAGCCGTCCATCACCGGCATCTGCATGTCCATCAGAATCAAGTCGAATGAGTCGGCGAGGGCCATGCGGACGCCGATCTCGCCATTTTCGGCCGTGGCGACGTCGACGCCCGCTTTACCCAACACCAGACTGATCAATTTGCGGTTCGTGCTGCCGTCTTCGACCAGCAGGATCCGCGCCGGTGCCAGGAGAATGGATGTCTCGTTGGATCCTGGCCTATCGGCGGCCACACCGTCCGCGGGTGGGTGATCGAGCATCGGCACCCCCTCGAGCGACCCGACATCGACGGTGGCCGTGAACGTGCTTCCTTGGCCGGGGACGCTGCGGGCCGTAAGCCCACCGCCCAGCGCGGTGGCGATACGGCGGCTGATCGCCAGGCCCAAGCCCGTGCCGCCGAACTCGCGGGTGATCGAGCTGTCGGCTTGGGAGAACGCTTCGAAGATGATCTCCATTTTATCCGGCGCAATTCCGACTCCCGTATCGATCACGTCGAAGCATATCTGCGGTTTTTCGGGCGTTCCGGCCGTGCGAATCACCACGCGCACGCTTCCTGACTCGGTGAACTTGATGGCGTTGCCCACCAGGTTCATCAGCAGTTGTCTCAGCCGCGAGGGATCGGATTGGATCGTGGCGGGCACTTTGTCGGGCCACTCACAATGGAGATCCAACTCCTTTTCTTGGGCACGGACGCGCAGCAGCGAAATCACCGTGGCGACGATCTCGTGGGGCGCGCATCGGATGCATTCGACTTGCAGCCGGCCGGCCTCGATCTTCGACAGATCGAGAATGTCGTTGATCAACTCGAGAAGGTGTTCTCCGCTGGAGTGAATTGTGTCGACATAGTCGCGGCGTTCGGCTTCATCACCGTTATCCGCCCCGCGTCGCAACAGTTCGGTGAAACCGAGTATGGCGTTCAGCGGCGTGCGGATTTCGTGGCTCATATTGGCCAGAAACTCGCTCTTGGCGCGATTGGCCGCCTCGGTGGCCAGACACGCCTTCTGCATGGCAAGTTTGTGCCGCTCTTCCTTCACTCGCATCCATTGCTCTTCAATGGCCCGTGCGGCCGCTTCGGTGTGGGCCGCCTTGAGCGTTTTCTCCTCCATCCGCAGGTGGCGGATCTTGGTCCGCAGCGTGTGAATCTGCGATTCCTTCCGCCGTAACGACCAGGCAGCGGCCGTGCAGATTCTCAGGTCCGCGGCCATCGCCGCCAAGCGTTCTCGGCCCTTGGCCGACCACGGCACGAGCCCCACCAGCACGACTTGGTCGCCCTCGCCACGCCGCAGTCCGAACGCGAGGTATCTCTTCGGTCCGAACGAGTAATCGATGATCGACAAGTCACTCGCGTGCAGGCCGTCCTCAACCTGTTGTACCAGGTCCTTCACCGATGTCAGATCGATCTCGGCTACGAGGCGAAGGGCCACTTGCGGCTTGCCCTGTTCGGCCAAAACGAGAACCAACGGCCGGTCTGACCGAAAGAGACTCGCCACGCTGTCGAGACAATCGGCATGTTCGAACACCGTGTCGTCGGTGTCGAAGAAGCTCTCCAACGAGTTGCTAAAATTGTCCATCGCGGGTCCGTCTAGATCTGAAAGAGACTCTGGTTGGTAACGACTTCCTGGTCGAAATCCTCGGCCAGCACGATGATGTCGTCTTTCGTCAAAGCCAGTGCGGAGATTGTCGATGCGGGGAACCGTACCAGATTCATGCCGACCGACGTAACGCCCTTAAGCGAACAGATGACGTTGGCCACCTCGACGCAACGGATGGTAGTGACCGATTCGCCGCGATATGAGACCGTATCGTGATGATAGCGAGCCGCCGCCGTCACCCCGGGCGGAAATCCCCAGGTCTCGGCTACTGCTTCGGCCAACTGCGTGTGATCGAAACCGAGCTGTGCTCGTTCGACGGCGCACAGCGGTTCGCCCTCGCTCAGCGAGTTCATCGCCGCGCAGAAGGGGTCATGCATGTGCTGGTCCGCCAGCACGATGCCGATGTCGTGCAACAAGCCGGCGAGAAAGATGTCTTCGAAGTCCCTCAGGTTCAGGCGCATCGCCAGCAGCCGGGCACAAATGCCAACCGAAACCAGGTGTTTCCACAAGCCCGTCCGGGTGTAGGAACCGATCTTCTCGTCGCTGGAGAAGAGCTTGCTGGCGCTGGCGGTGACGGCCAGATTGCGAATCTGGCGGATGCCGAGATAGGCGATCGCCTGTTGCAGGTTCGTGATCTTCGTCCGCGTGGCATAGGCCGAGGAATTCACCAGTTTGAGCACGCGCGAACTCAGGGCGGGATCGCACTCCATCGCTTCCTTCAAATCGCGCGCCCCACACTTCTCGTCGTTGGCCACTTGCATGATCCGCAGGACGATTTGTGGCAACGTGTCGACGGTCTGTATGCCGCGCGACACCGCTTTCAGCGCCCCGCGCGATTTGGGCGGAACAGCTTGCGTCGGTGTCATGCTCGGCTCCCGCTTGAAGCAGTTTCCCAGGAACAACAGCCGCGCGTCCATGTCCTGGATCCATGCAGGAGAAACACCACCGACCAGCCGATCGATTTGCGAAACTCGTGCGTCTATCCACGTTGGCCAACCGCGCGGGTACGAACAACGGTCCCCCCAAGCGCAAGAGGGAACTAAAAAACGTACCCCGCAAAATTTGCATGTCAAGGATTTTTGGGGGGGGGTTGTCGGCATAATCCTTAAATCAGGTTCATCCGACTATCAAATGCACTTCTGGCCGTTCAACGAAGAGCGAAGGGATTAGGGGCCAGGGGCCAGGGATTAGGGACGAGGGGTTAGGCTGGCCTCTCGAAAATTCGAGAGGCGTTATTATCCGATTGTTGTAACCGTTCACGGCCTTCCGGTACGATGAAACCGAGCCGCGGATGAAACACGGATGAAACACGGATAGAGCAAGCAGGGTTGATGACCATTCTG
>CAZDHN010000478.1:0-5270 GCA_964505115.1 uncultured Planctomycetaceae bacterium | reverse complement strand
TGTCGAGCGCTTCGCTGGCGCTCTGTGGACTCTCGACTTCGGTTCGCGTCTCATTGATATCGTCGATGACGACGATGCGGCAATGGTCCGGGGCTATCCGGGGTGCGGGCATGGGCTTGACTCCCGTCAAGAAACCCACAAACCCGTCGGCCCTATCTGCGCGGCAACAAGACCACGCCGGGTGCCCTTGCGGAACACCACGGGCCGACGGGTTTGGGGTTGTGTTGTGAACACACGGGAGAATCCTTGTTGTGCCGTTAGGCTGTAGATGCCCGCATTCTCCCGATACCCGGGCGGGCTGTCAAGTCCAGGGTTGGTAAACTAGGCAAGCCCGTCCCCGAATCGCCCCAGATGCCCCGTATACGCCCGTGCGCTGCACATGTGTTCGGAGTCGACTTGAAGCCTCGGAACGCGAGCGGGCGCAAGGTGGGGCGATTTTCTGTCATGTTCGACGGTTTGCTTGCCTGCTCGCCCGGCCTCGGTCGCCGGGGGCGTGGGGCGTGGATAGGGGTGTGTCAGGTGATGCACCCCTATCAGCAACTGGCGAAAGTGGCCAAGTTGGCCACCTTCGCAACCGCTGCCGGCCTGATAAAGAAAGGGAGTTACAACTGCCGAGGTTTTCCACCGCCCGACACCGAGAAACGCTTCTCCAGAAGGACCCGCCCGCCTGGGGGTCGCGGTCAGACCTGCGTGGGTTCTGATCAATATCAGTTCCAGGGGTCGGGCAAAGCCAGGTCGGACCAATCGGTCCAGTCATAAACCCGCTCGTAATGCGCGGCAATCGGTCGAGAGGTCACAGCGCCGGCCCCGGATTGCTCTTTCAGCGCGTACTCAAACCACAAGTAGTTGTGGCCCAGCTTTTCCGGGATGGTGATATCGCCCGCCACAAAGTTTATCCTCGTGCGCGAAGATGCGAAGCGGTAGGTCAGGCCGACCGCCTTCTCGCCTTGCTTCGCACCCGAGACGCCAAGGAGCAATAGCTCGCTCGGCCCCCAGATGCGGAAGGCCTCTCCGTTGATCGTGCCGACCAGATTTTCGAGATTCGCGATAAACGCATGAGTGGCCACCGTCTCGTAAGCGATGTAGTGCGTTTCTTCCCACTGGAAAAATGGAATGAGAATGTCAGTCCCCGCGATTTCGCGATTGGCGGGAGATCCCGAGACGCCGATAGCGCCTTTGTGATCGGGTGCCTCGCCGTCGTCGGCTGCATAATCGGCAAGGTGTTCGAGCGCTTGAGCCATATGGAAGGACTGGGTGCCGATCTCGAACGACCAGCCGATGTCGCCTTCCTCGCCCGCTTCCATGACGCCGTAGGGGACACGGCCTTCCCATAGCTCGCCGCCAAGTTCCTTGATTTTTGGAGTCTGCTTGACAAATCCGTCCCAGGTGGCAGGCGCGGCGGCGTTGACCAGCGCGTAGGCCAGTGTTTTGGTTGCCGCGCCGCGCACAAGGTATTTACGCAAAGCACTGTCTTTGCCCGACTGCTGCCCAACGGTTTCGATTACAAGCGACATGGTTTACTCTCCAAGTACCTATCTGATTCTGTTTTCAAAAAGGGTCGCCGGAAGGCTGAAACAACCGGCGACCCGGCTAAGCGACCGGCGGCCGATGGACAGCGGCTCGCCGATCCAAGGAGATCGATCCTGTTTCAAAAGGGCCGACCAGCCAACCATCCAAAAACCGGTCGGCCCTTTGCTCGACACTGGCAGAGAAGTCTCAACAACCTGCCCGTGGAGGCGTTTCGTTTATCCGGCTCCGGTCGACTTCACGCCGCCCTTCGCGTCAATCTGGCAGACCCCGAAGTCGAGGTAGCCGCGCCATTGAATGCCCAATGTGTTGAACGCGCCTGGCTCCGATTCGATCGTGGGTGCCTGCTGGCCATTCAGGTAGGCGAGGCCGAAGGCCGCCACGTCGCCCGGGTCGCCGAACAAATACCAGCCCGTGGCCGAGTAGCCGGTGTACTTACTGTTGCTCAGGTACGGCACCACCTCGGGCTTGTACTTGCCGCTGTAAGAATTGCCGTCCGGCTTCGATACGTCGGTCGCGCCGGCCACAACGATGTGGGTGGCGGCGTACAGCTCATCACCCGTGACTTCCAGCTCGGGCGGCAGAACGAGAAATTTCGGCGAAACCAAAACCGGCTCGCCATCCTCATCGGTCATCTGTCGCGCGAGCATTACGGCAGCGGTTAGGCCGCCGGATGCGAGCACGTCGGTCAGAAGATTGGCGTTGGCGGTGCCGAAGAAACTGTCGGTGTTGCCGAGCACCAACGTCCAAAAAACGCTCTCGACCTTGAGCGCTGCGCCACGCGCGATTATTCGCGGCATTTCGTCCAGCGCGCCGAGATCATCGTTAATCAGGTGCGTCCGATCGATGCCGAACATTTTGGCGTAGGTGTCCACGGAAAACGTGAACGCCGTATCCTGAAGGGAACCGTGTACGATCTCGCCACCGGGGCCGATCTCTTCCAACAGCGTGTCGCGACCAATCAACCGGTTGCCCGTGTGGTCTTTGAAGTCGTTGGCCGTCAGACGCTTGGAGATAGTGCGGGCAACGCTTGGGAATCGATTGTATTGGTCGGTTAGGATTTTGTTCTGAACATTGCTCATGATGTTTGGAACGTGCGAGTCCGACAGCGCGGCTCTAATCATCTTGTCGCGGGGCAGGTTCCGGTCGATGCCTTGGAGGTGCAAGCTGGCCTGTAGGATGTCCATGACGTGCCGAACGTGCATGTCGCGGCCACGTTGCATCGTCTGCGCGCCGAGGGCTGCTTCGCCTAAAGTTTCTTCGCCCAAGTGGCCGAACAAAGCGGCCTCCAGGACAGACTCGTTGGCGACCGTGCCACCGTGGATATGTCCCACCGGTGCCTTGGGTCGGCCAGCCCGCAAGATGTCACGCTCGACGCGCTCGAGCGGCCAATTGTCTTCGATCGCCTGCGCTTTGATGCTTAGGTGTTCGCTGGGCTGAATTTTGAGAATGGCGTCTTGCCGGCGTAGTTCGCTCGCCGTGCCTAAACGATCGGTGGGGTTGTCCGGGTCGGTTTGCTCAGCGTCGAACGCCGCTTGAAGGGGGGCCAACTGCTTTTCGTCCAGGTCGCCAGGTGTGTAGCCGTTGGCTTCGAGCCATTGATTGAATACCATGTTCGCTCCTTTGAATCTCGCCGCGATGCAAACGCTCGTTGAACGATCGGCACCGATCGGGAGAACTGTAATTTCAAGTAATGTGCCCGTATGCACGAGGGTGAACCCGCGCGGGCCGGCTTTGATTGTTCTGCCGTTGACTTCAACCGACGCGCCGGGTCGGATGAGTTCCTTCCGGGCTGGGTCGACACCAACACTTGCCCGTAGCGGGAAACCACTCTTGCCCAACGCGACAACCCGGTCCGCCTTCGTGTCGCCGCTGTCAACTGTGCCGTCGACGACTAATGAGCCGTCGACCACTCGCGGCGTGCCATGACCGACGGCGGAAGCAATCTCGTTCTTGTGGTCGGCCAAAATTCCAACGGGGTCTTGCCAGGTTAGACCGCTCAGGTCGATGACCACCGGACCGAAACCGCTCACGTTCATCACGCCGCCGCCGTAGGCTTCAATGGCAATCCGAGGTCGTCGGTCCTTGCCGGCGGCCGCTTGGATCCTAACGTCGGCGTCGAGTTGGAGAAGTTTACCCATCGATCGTCACTCGCGAATTCGGACTGAAACACTGCAGGAGGCCCGGCTTGGCACGGTTGACTAGCTCAGACAACATTTTGTCGGCTTGATCGTCCGAGTAGTGGTCGATTCCATTGATCCGAGCGGTCGGCTCGATGCCCATCGCGGCCGCGGTCGATTGCACCCGGTAGACAGGGATGCAGAAGCGGCTGGATATGTGGCCGACCGAATTAAATGTTTGAGTTTCGCACATAGCTTTTCCTTTTCTGCCTCAATCTTATCGGCGACCACTTGGAACTTGCCAATATTTGGCAACCTATTCGAGAATGACGAAAAACTTGTGGTTGCACCCTCGGCACCACGTGCGGCGTTCGATTGATCCGTCGGCCTGAGTTTTGCTCCGCTTGGTTTGGAGATCCGCCGAACCGCACTCGGGACACCGGGCCTTCGTGACGAAGACATAGCGCCCGACGTCTCCACTGGGTTCGGTTTGGGTCCAGATACCGCTCACTTGCCCGCCTCCAGTGCGTCGGCGCGTTCCCGTAACCGTTCGCAGAGCTGCTCAGTCAGGCGGCACAACTGGTCGTCGCTCAGCTTGGCGATTGCCGCCATGTCGATCTCGGCCGTTTCATGGAACCACTTCAGCAAGTCCCGGCCGTCATACCGACCACCCGGCTGTCTCGGCACGTCGCGCCGGCTGCCAAGGGTCGTTCTTGGCGTTGCGAGCAACCATGCCGCCGCCGTTTGGGTCAATTCCTGCATGGTTGCGATTTGTTCAGTTGGTTTCATGGTTCACCTGACGACGACGGACGGACTATGTAGGGCCTCTCTGACCCTAGGGTGGAAAACGTCGCTACGATATATCGTAGAAAGGACCCGCCCCCTTCTGTCGGGTGCCCCTCTTCCTTCACGTCGGACTTCACGGACACGCAACGCAGCCCGCACACCCTCAATAGGTACTTCAACGCCCGTCGCAACCTCCGGGTGCCGTCCGGGTCCGAGGCGTCGGCCAGAGGTCGCAGTTCGATGATGAAGGCGGCTGCTTTTGTCACTTGCCTATATTCCCTCACTTAACGGAATTACGGACGGCACGGACGCTTGGACCCCAAAACCGGTATAACTCTCTCTACGAGGAAGATTCATTGCGCTTATATACAAAATTGCGTCCATCCGTCCGTGCCGTCCGCGTCCTTCTTGGGTTTAGGTGGAAAATGGTGGTTCATCGGGAAGTAGTCGGACACCTCGATACCAGACGCCGTTGGATCGGAATCGCTCGAACCCATGTTCGGTGAGCATCTCCGCAAACCGGCGTTGGCTGATAAGCCCTTCCCGGCAGTCTGGCTAGTTTGCGCACCTTCTCAAGGTTTGCTGTTTTGCTCATTTTCACGTTTCCATGAAGTCGTCATAGGCTGCTTGGTCTTCGTGGCTCATGTTGTCCGGCTGTTCGACCAGGGGTGCGGTACTAGCGGGACTAGCGCCACTAAATCCCACTACCCCCGGTTTACATATTTCTTGTTCTTGTAGTTCCAGACTCGCGCGTAAGGGGTCGGAAATAGTCCCGCTAGTCCCGCTAGTGCCGCAAATCACAGTTGTTAGCCCACCAAAGCGAAGGTTGCCCGATTT
>CAZDHN010000477.1:0-5273 GCA_964505115.1 uncultured Planctomycetaceae bacterium | reverse complement strand
ACCTCTGCCATTGGCTGAAGCTCGACGAGCCGAAGAACATGCGGCGTCTGATGGAGTTGGCCCGGCCTCGCCTGTTCCTGGTAACCATTAACGGAGCCGATGCAATCGAAGGCAGCGACCGGCCCTGGAATCGGTTGATCCAGCCGCTGGGCAACGGGTCGTTCGACGTTTGCGGCTTCCTCGGCACGCTCAAAGAATTGGGTTACACCGGCCCTGTCGGCCTGCAATGCTACGCCGTGCCCGGCGATAAATACGAGAACCTGAAACGCTCGATCGCCGCCTGGCGAAAGTACTCCGACAAATTAGCCGCTACGACTAAGTAGTTTCTGTTGCGGAAAGTCCCCCCTCTCCCTTTGGGAGAGGGGACCGACTGCCAGCCACCCAATTTCCGACTTCCAGCCCCTGGAGACTTCTCGATGCTGTTTCGAGGAAACCCGACGGCGCGGGCGGCCATCGTGTCAATCGTGGTCGGGCTGGCCGTCGTATTGTCCGGCGGAACGGTCATGGCGAAACACCCGTTCAAACAGCGGATCGACGTGGGCCCGTTGCCCGAGAAACTCAGTTGGATCAACACGGCCAAGCCGCCGCGGCTGGAAGAGCTGCGCGGAAAGTTCGTGCTGCTGGACTTCTGGACATACTGCTGTATCAACTGCATGCACATCCTGCCGGAGTTAAAGAAGCTGGAACGGGCGTACCCCAACAATCTGGTCGTTATCGGGGTTCACAGCGCCAAGTTCGGCGCCGAGCGCGGTACCAAGAACGTTACCGAGGCGGTGCTTCGCTACAAAATCGAGCACCCGGTAATCAACGATCCCGAACATATCCTCTGGAAACGGTTCGGCGTCCGCTCCTGGCCGACACTATTGCTGATCGATCCAGAGGGCAAGGCCGTTTGGGGTAAGGGTGGCGAAACAAGCTTCGAGCAACTCGACAAACTGCTGAAGAAAGCGCTTCCGTACTATCGCGGCCGGAAGTTGCTCGACGAGAAACCGTTACGGTTCGAGTTGGAATCGGCTCGGGCGGCAAAGACCCCGCTACGCTTCCCGGGCAAGGTGCTTGTCGACGAAGCGACCGACAGGCTGTTCATTGCCGATAGCGGCCATAATCGGATTGTGATCGCCCGAACCGACGGCACGTTGCTCGATACGATCGGTTCCGGCCGGATCGGCAGCGACGACGGCGATTACGCGTCCGCGCGGTTCAAGGACCCTCAGGGCATGGCCCTGGCGGGCGAAATCCTCTACGTTGCCGACACCTCGAACCACTTGATCCGCAAAATCGACCTCAAGGAAGGGCGCGTGCGGACGATTGCCGGCACCGGAAAGCAACTTCGCGGTTTGTCGCGCGTTAAGGTTTCCCGAGTGCCGCTAAAGACGGAGATCGCCAGTCCCTGGGCACTTTGGGTCGACGGCGATTGGCTTTACATCGCCATGGCCGGACCTCACCAGATTTGGCGGATGGCGCTGGACGAGTCGCGGATCGGTCCATACGCGGGCAACGGTCGCGAGGACATCGTCGACGGGCCGCTGCTGCCGGCCAAGCCGTATGAACTTGGCTACTCGTCGTTTGCCCAGCCCAGCGGTCTGGCCTCCGACGGTAAGTGGCTTTACGTGGCCGATAGCGAAGGCAGTTCGATCAGGATGGTCCCGCTCGACGGGCAAAAGTCGAAGGGGTCAAAGGCTCCGAAAGTGGTGAAGACGCTGGTGGGCACGGCCGATCTGCCGCGGGCCAGGCTGTTTACCTTTGGCGATGTTGACGGCCCGGCCTCCAAGGTCCGCCTGCAACACGCGCTGGGTATTGCTTACCATGACGGTCGAATATTCGTGGCCGATACCTACAACAACAAGATCAAGACGATCGACCCGGCTACCGGCACGACGGAAACATTGGCCGGCAGCGGCAAGCCGGGCGACAGCGACGATCCGGCCACGTTCGACGAGCCGGCCGGCCTAGCCGCCGCCGGCGCAAAGTTGTACGTTGCCGACACGAACAACCATCTGGTGCGAGTCATCGACCTAAACGCGGCGAACCGGGTGTCGACGCTAGCCATTCCCACCTTGAAACCTCCCCACGCCAACACGGGCGGTCGGCAATAGACGTTCACGCTTCTCGCTCCGTGTCTGATGGGTGCCACGGGCATCTTGCCCGTGCAATACAGACCGGGGCTTGTTCGTTGCGGTTCCAGGAGATCGCCGGGCGCATGCGCGGATTCCCGCTTGTGCGGCCACAAATCGGTAGACGCGTGGCGGGCTCTGGGAACACCAACGAACAAGCTCCGGGCTAGTCAGCACTGGCGAGACGCCAGTGGCACCATGCGGACGCTTGACCACGCGGTTGTCCATCGGTATAAGAGAGACTGGTGGCATGCTTCACCTTTCTCCAGCCCGTGGTTAGGGTCGATGGCCAGGACTTCAGAAATCTACAGAGCCGAGGGGAAGACCTACCGGCCGGATACGTGCGGGCCGGTGGTTCGGGCGGTGGAGGCGGGACGGCTTCGCCACCAGGCCCTGGCCCGCGGCGGTTATCCCGGCCGGCGGCTCGGCCGGGGTGCACTGCCGGGCGTCAAGCTGGTCGGCTACTGGGACGCCGATCAGAGCCAGGATTGGGGACTCGACTGGCATCGGAACGAAGGTATCGAGCTAACCTTCCTCGAGACGGGCAACTTGAGCTTCGCGCTCGACTCGCAAGAGTTCCGCCTGGAGCCCGACGACCTGACGATCGCGCGTCCCTGGCAACCGCACCGGGTAGGCGACCCGCGGGTGGCCGCCAGCCGGCTGCACTTCGTGGTGCTCGACGTGGGCGTTCGCCAGCCGCACCAATCGTGGAAGTGGCCGCCCTGGCTGGTCTTCGCCAAGGCCGACCGGCTTGAGTTGATCAACGTCTTGAGGAACAACGATCAGCCGGTCTGGCATGCCGACGGCGAAATCCGCCGCTGCTTCGCGCGAATTGCCCGGGCCGTCAAGGCCGACGCCGACGGCAGCAGCATCTCGTTGCTTGCCGCGTATCTCAACGAGCTATTCGTGCTCGTGCTGGAGATGTTCCGCCACCAGGACGTCAAGCTCGACGAGTCGCTCTCGACCACCCGACGAACGGTGGAACTCTTTTGGGGAGATTTGACCGGCAGCCGGGCCAATCTGGCTTTGCCCTGGACGCTGCAATCGATGGCTAGGCGGTGCGGGCTGGGAGTCACGCAGTTTGCCCAGCATACCAAGCAACTGACCAACATGACGCCCGCCCGATTCCTCGGCCGCTGCCGCCTGGAGTCGTCCGCGAAACTGCTGCTGGACGAGCCCAAGATGAGCGTCACCGAGGTGGCCCTGGTTTGTGGGTTCTGCTCCGGGCAGCACTTCGCGACCCTCTTCCGCCGCCATTTCGGCTATTCGCCCCGCGAATTCCGGGGCAATTCGGCGGCCTCTTAACCGGGCTTCTCTTTCCTGCTTTCGGGTGGGTTTGTGCGAATTCTCTCACTAAGGGAATTTGGACGACACGTTCTCCCAGATCTGCAATAATACGCGCAAGTGGATCGTAAGAAGGCCGCTTGCGGAGAGTCTCCCCTCTCTCTTTGGGAGAGGGGCCGGGGGTGAGGGTTGAGAATGCTTGGTAACCGCAAGTACCTGAAAACTCGTTAATCATTTACAGGATCGGAGGGATGGCAGGCATGAAAGAGAAATCCAAGACATCACACGCAGAATCCCCAAAGCCCTCGCGACGCGAGTTCCTCGCGATTGGCGGAAAGGCCGTCGCCGGCTCGGCGCTGGCGGGCGTGGCTATTCCCCGGGTACACGCGGCCGAGGAGAATACCATCAAGCTGGCCCTGGTCGGCTGCGGAAGTCGCGGCACGGGCGCGGTGGGCAACGCTTTCTCGAGCACCGGCGGCCCGGTCAAGCTGTATGCCATGGCCGATCTGTTCGAGAATCGTCTCAAGGGCAGCTTTGGCCGGCTGACCGAGGCTTTCAAGGATAAGGTCGACGTGCCGGCCGACCGCCGCTTTGTCGGCTTCGACGCTTACAAGAAGGCTATCGATTGCGTGGGGCCGGGCGGCGTGGTGCTGTTGACCACTCACGCGGCCTTCCGGCCGATGATGTTCGAGTACGCCGTCAAGCAGGGCGTGAACGTGTTCGCGGAAAAGTCCTTTGCGACAGACTCGCCCGCCGCGCGCCGCTGGCTCAAGGCCGCCGAGGAGTCGGAGAAGAAGAACCTCAAGGTCGGCGTCGGCTTCATGTGGCGCCACTCCGAGGCACGCCAGGAGACAATCAAGCGGATACACGACGGGGCAATCGGCGACGTGCATACGTTGCGGATTTATCGCGCCCACGGGCCGTACCGCTGTTCCAAGCGGCCGAAGGATGCCAACGAATTGGCCTTCCAAATCCAGCGTGCGTGCATGTTCACCTGGGCCTCCAGCGGCATCTTCAGCGAGTTGCACTGCCATAACATCGATGTCGCCTGCTGGGCCAAAGGGGCCTGGCCAGTGTCGGCACAGGGGTTTGGCGGCCAATGCTACCCCGCGGCAGGAAGCCAGTTCGATCATTACGCGATCGAATATACCTTCGCCGACGGCACGAAGTTGTTTGAGTTCTGCCGCCACATGAACGGCTGCTGGAGCACGTATTCCGACTATGCTCACGGCTCAAAGGGCTCGGCCCGCATCATGGCAAGCCTGGGCGATCCGAAGCCGGAAATCTACAAAAGCCAGAACATGGTCAAGGATCAGGTCACCTGGGCCCATGGCAAGCCCGACTGCAACCCCTACAACGCCGAGTGGCAGGTGCTCCTGGACGCCATCCGCCGGGACAAACCGCACAACGAGGCCCGGCGTGGAGGCGAGGCCCAGCTTGCCACGTTGATGGGCCGCACGGCCACCCACACCGGCCAGTTAGTCACCTGGGAGCAGACACTCAACTCCGACTTCCAGTTCGTCAAGGACATCGACAATATAACCTTCGACACCCCGGCCCCAATCCACGAGGGCCCGGACGGACTATACCATCCGCCCCAACCCGGAATGACGAAGCTGTAACGGATGATTACCAACATCGACGAGAACATGGGCCGGTTGTCGAAGAAACTCGATGCGTTGGGCCTGACGGAGAATACCATCCTGATCTTCACGACCGACAACGGCAGCTCGGCCGGGTTCCGCGGCGGCAAGGGGTTCAACGCCGGAATGCGAGGCGTGAAGGGCTCGGTTTATGACGGCGGTCATCGCGTGCCCTGCTTCATGCTATTCTTGATTTGCCTGGTGAAACGGAAGCGGGCTCTGCGGGGACGCA
>CAZDHN010000476.1:0-5298 GCA_964505115.1 uncultured Planctomycetaceae bacterium | reverse complement strand
CCCCTGGTCCCTGGCCCCTCGCCCCTTTTGTCAACGGTGGTGTCTTGCACTTACACTTTGAGTTATTTTGAAACGCTAGTGCTATTCTCAGTTCCCCTCCGGCTTATCGTACTTCCGGTCCGCCGGAATCGCTTCCATGAGCATGTCGATCAACTGATCGCTACCGAGATCGTTTGCCTGTGCGGCGTAGTTGCCGGCGATGCGATGTCGCAGGGCGGGCTTGACGACTGCCTGGATATCGCCGACCGTCGCGTGGTAGCGGCCGTGGAGGATCGCCCTGGCCTTGGCGGCGGTAACAAGCGTAAGCACGCCGCGCGGCCCGGCGCCCCAGGATATCCAGCGGTTGACGAAGTCGGGTGCTTCCGGCGTGCCGGGTCGCGAGGCGCGGACCAGTGCCCAAGCGTATCCCAAGACCTGATCGGCCACCGGCACGCGGGTTACCAGTTCCTGTAGTGCAACGATATCCTCGCCCGACATCAGCGGCGAAATGTTGCCCAGCCGCCCGGTCGTTACCCGCCGCGCGATCTCCCATTCCTCGGCACCGCTGGGGTATTCCACCTTGATGTAGAGCAGGAAGCGGTCCAATTGAGCCTCGGGCAGCGGGTAGGTGCCCTCCTGTTCCAGCGGGTTTTGGGTGGCCAGGACGAAGAAGGGCACCGGCAGCCGGTGCGTCGTTCCGCCCGCGCTGACCTGCCGCTCCTGCATGGCTTCCAGCATGGCCGCCTGCGTTTTGGGTGGCGTGCGGTTGATTTCGTCGGCCAGGATGATGTTGGCGAACAACGGGCCGGGCAGGAACTTGTACCGCCGTTGGCCGGTCTCCACGTCCTCCTGAATGATCTCCGTGCCGGTTACGTCGCTGGGCATGAGGTCCGGGGTGAACTGAATCCGCTTGAAGCTCATGTGCGTGGCCTCGGCCAGCGAGCTAATAAGCAGTGTCTTGGCCAGGCCCGGCACGCCTTCCAGCAGTGCGTGCCCTCGGGAGCAAACGGCGATGAGCACCTGCTCGATCACCTCCCGTTGCCCGACGATGACCTTGGCCAACTCGGCCGTGATCCGCTCGTACGACTCTTTGCACCGCCCGACGGCGGCCAGATCATCCTGAGAAGGGTTGTCGGTCGTCATGAGTTTAGTCTCGTGTGGTTGATGGTTGGTGTCGTATGTATTGGGTGACTGATGGCTCTCAGTCTACGTTCTCGAAGTAGCGGCGGAGACGCTGTTCGTATCCGCGGGGTGGACGGCGGGTGGAATTGGCGCGGATGGCGCTACGCATCTCCGGCGGCAGATCGAGCAACCAGGGGGCCTCGTCCAATTTACGGCCGGCGGCTTGGGCGTTCTGATCGGCGTCGGGCGTCGCCTCGCTACGCTTGGCGCCCTGAGTGCTCGGCGCGGTGTCGGCGGTCGGACTCCGGTCGGACGGTTCGCCGTTTTGCCGCGAATCGCTCGGCAACTCCAGACTGGCCGCCAACTGCATCGCCTGGCTGATCGACTCGTTCGACATCTCGCCCGGCCCGGGGCTGGGCTCCCCAGCCGCTTGCTCCGCAGCCGCTTCATCGCGAGCGAGCTGTTGCTGCCGAGCGTTCAAGTTGGCCAGCGCCCGCTGCATCGCTTCTCCAACACCCTGCTCGGCCGGCGCGGCCCGGGAGTGTGACTGCGGAACCTGCCGTGAGCCTTGTTCCGCCCGATTCTCGGCCGTTTGTAGCGCGGCCGTCGCGCCCGGGTCGACCGGTAGCGCCTGCTCGGCAAGCTGCTGCGATTGTTGCGCCTGGCGGGCCAGTTCTTCAGCCGCCTGTTGGGCCAGTTGTTGCTGGGCTTCGGCCAGTTGCTCGGCCGCTTGACCCAGCGACTGGGCCGTCGACTGCTGGGCTTCAGCGGCCGCTTCGCGATTCGGCGTGCCGGCCTGGCGTCGGGCCTCGGCCGAGTTGCGGGCTGCCTGCTCCAAAGTGCCGGCCGCCTCGGGGGCGTCGGGCTGGGCTAACTGGCGAGCCTCTTCGGCCGCCTGACCGACGCGCTCTTGGGCAGCAACGTCGGGCTGACCGGCGGGTTGGGCGGCCGCTTGTTCGGCTTCGGCCTCGGCCTGTTCGAGCGCCTTGTTCAGTGCCTGGCGAGTTTCGGCCGCCGCGGCTTGTGCTTCTCGAGGGTTCTTGTCCAGCATGTCTCTTGCGGCCCGACGCGCCGCCTCGGCGCCCTGCCGCAAGTTCTCCGCGACAGGATTACTCGCCTCGGGGCTCGGCTTCTCAGCGCGAGCGGCCTGCTGCTTGCTCAGCTTTTCGGCCGCTTCGGCCACCTCGTTTTGTTTGGCGATTGCCTCGGAGCGTCGTTCGGACCGATCGGCCTCGTCCTGCCGCTCGATAGCCTGGCGGATCGACTGGGCAAGCTCTTTCGCCTCGGCGGCTTCCGGACGGCCGGCCGCCCGATGTTGCTCGGCCTCCGCCTGCCGGACCTGTTTGCGAGCCTTCTCCAACCGCTCGATTCGCTCTGCGATCTCCGGCCGTTTGGCCAGTGCGTCTTCAACCGCCTGCCGAGCCTGGGCGGCCTGTTGGCGTTGCTCTCGGCTGAGTTTGGCCAACTCCCGAGCGCTCTTGGCCGCTTCATGACGAAGTTGGTCGGCCGCTTCGGCCAGTTTCCCGGCCGCCTGTTCAGCTTGCTTGGCGGCCTCGGCTGCCGGCTGCTTCGAGGGCTCGCCCGGCTGCCGGCGAGCGGTCTCCAATTGCTCGCCCGCCCGATGCGCTGACTCGCGTGCCTGGTCCGTCTTCTCGGCCGCTTGTGGAGCCGATTGGCGGACTCCCTCGGCCACCTTCTCGGCAATCTGCTCGACCTTGGCCTGTTGCTTGGCCAGTTGTTGGGCCCGGTCGGGCTGAAGACCGTCGTTTTGCGAGGCTTCCTTCGCCTCTTTGGCCACTTGCCGTTCGGCCTGGGCCGCCCGATCCAACGCCTTGGCCGCCTGCGATTGCTCGGCCAACTGTTGCCGCATCTGCTCACGCTTGGCGTCGGCAAGCGCGGCCTCGGTCTCCGATCGGGCCCGATCGATAGCCTGCTCGGCTCGCTCGGCCGCTTGCCGACGTTGCTGCTCGGGTTGATTCATCCGGCGCGCGGCTTGGGTGGCTTCGTCTCGGGCTTCCCGCACCCCGGTCCGGACTGCCGCGGGAAGTTGTCGCGCTTTCGGAACTTCTGCCAATTGCCGGGCGACCTCTGTCTCCTGCTTGCGGGCTTCGGCCGGATCGGTCTTGGTCGCTTCGGTGGCCTTCTCTTGCTGCCGGGCAATCTTCTTCAGGTCGTCGCGAGTCGCCTCCAGATCGGCGATCAGCTTCTCGGCGTCGGCGTCTTTCGGGGCGGCATCGGTGGTCGCTTCGCTATCCAACTTCTCGGCCGCCTTGGCAAGCTGCTTTAGGACCTCCTCCTGTTGGGCCACTGCCTCCGGCTGATTGCGTTGTAGTAACTCGGCCGTGGCTTCGAACGCAGCGGTCTTGGCTTTTTCCAGCGACGGCTTGGCCGCGTCGGCCTGCTTGGCGTCTTCGGACAGTTGGGCGATTTCGCGACGGATATCATCCTGCTGCTGTTCGAGCTTCTTGGCCTCCGGCTTGTTGAGGTCCGCCCGATCGGTCTGGTCGCGCAGTTCCTCCTGTCGCTTGGCCAACTCGCGAACCTTATCTTCAAGCGACCGCCGCTCCGCCTTTGTGTCGAGCATGCCTTGCACCTTCTCGACCGTTTCCAGCAGCGCCCTGAGCCCCCGGATTACCGCCTGCTCGCTACCGATCGCCTCGGCAAATGCGGCCCGTTCGAGATTTTGCCGGGCACTGTCCATGTGGGCTTCCACCCGATGCGTGTCGAGCAGTCGCAGACCGTTGGTGGCTTCGGCCCCAACCGGTCCGCCCCACTGGCGAATATCATCGAGCAGTTCGGTGAACTTCAGGTAGCTCCGCTTGACGTCGCGTTGCGTCTCCACGCCGGAAAGCGTGAGCGGCTCGCGGCGCGCCGGAGGTTGCTCGGGCAACGAACGAGTGGTTGCCAGCAGGCGCTCCTCGTGCTTGATGAGCTTTTTGACGTCGGCAATGATTTTGGCGATATGCAGGCGGCGGAGCAGGTTGTGCCGCTCGGTGAGCAACTGGATCAGTATCTCGCGGCTCTTATGGCGGGCGGCTAGGAAGACCTCCCGTTGCTTGTCGGCCGGGCTGGATTCCAGGCGGGCGAGCAACTCGACCACTTGCGGCATCTCGGTCTGGATCAGGATGTCGACCTGCTGGCGCATGGCTCGGATGTCGCCGTAGATCTCGTGCGTTTCGAGCCCGTTCTCTTCGAGTTGTTGCAGTTGCACGTCGAGCAGCCCGGCCACCATCTGGGCGGCCATCTCGCGAACCTTCCTTTGAATGGCCTGCTTCCGGCGAACCTGATCGGGCTGGAGTATCTGTGAACTTGAGACACCGGCCGACAAGCAGACCGCCAGGCCTATCATCCACGCGAGGATCGCTTTCATGGCTTCGCTCCTCCAAGATCGGTTTGACGCTGGATCATTGTTTCCAGCCGCTCGATTGCTTTGCGGTCGGTTTCGGCCATCTTCTCCAGGATACCCTGCTCATCGGTAACCTGGAACACCAAGGGCTCGCTCAAGGTCGACTTGCCCTGGCGCGGGCCGCGATAGTCGACCGCCTTGAGCGTTATCTTCAGTGTATCGCCTTTCACCAACCCCAGCGAGGAAAGGTCGAGCGCCTCGCGCCGTTGGACGACAAGCTCCGGCCGTTTCCCCCGGGGCGGGCGGTAGATCTCGATCTCGTCCTCCGACGTACGGCCGTCCTTGTGTAACACCTGCCGAATTGCGGCGATGCGGGCCAACCCGTAGTCGTCGGCCGCCTGGAAGCTAACGGTCGGTCGGGCGGTCGGCAGAATCCAAGGCGTGACGATGCTGGCAACAATCCGCGGACGGTGATCGGCCTTGATGCGAATCACGCCTTGGATGGGTCGCTGCAACTGGAGTTCGTCGATGTCGGTTACTTGTATCTCGTAGCGGATCGGCTCGACCACGGCATCCAGCGGTGTCTTGGCGGAGTTCAGCTTCCAGCGTTCCGAGCCGTCGGGTGTTTGCTCGGTGTCGTCCCGTTCAAGTGAAAAGACATCTTCGCCGATTGAAAGCGTGGCCTCGTTGAGCCGTTTATCGGAGCGGATTTCCAGCTCGACTCGCGAACCCTCGATCACCGATATCCGCCTCAAGCCCGCGGCTATTTCCGAGGAGTCGGCGGCGACGGCCGTCGCGTAAGGCGGCGGGATGACTTGCAGTTGCACGTCAACATTAGCAAGCGACACAAC
>CAZDHN010000475.1:0-5314 GCA_964505115.1 uncultured Planctomycetaceae bacterium | reverse complement strand
CCGACAGTGCGCCTTTTGTGCCATGGAACTACTACAGTCGTAGGTTATGCTTTAGCATATCGAATCGTTGATCCGGCCGGCTGATATGCTGAAGCATAACCTACAAGACCCAAGGGAACGGACCGATGAAAAGAACACTTGTTTTCTGCACATTTGGACTGATCGTGGCTTGGAGTTCCCTGGCCCCATCGACGGCGCTGTCGGCCGAATGGAAAGTGGGGCTGGCACGGGCCGACATTACGCCGACCGAACCCATCTGGATGGCCGGATACGCTTCGCGAACGCGTCCCTGCGACGAAGCCATCCATCCGCTCTGGGCGAAGGCGCTCGTAATCGAAGACAAGCAAGGTAGCCGCGTGGTGATCGTGGGTACCGACCTAATCGGGTTCTCCCGGCAAGTTGCCGACGCGGTTACCGCACGCGTGGCCAAGTCGACCGGCATCGAGCCGGGACGAATCGTGCTGAACTCGTCGCACACGCATTGCGGGCCGGTTATGCTCAGTTGTGCTTCGGTGGCTTACCCCAATGACGAAACACTGTGGGCTCCCGCAAGAGCCTACTCCAAGGTGCTCCAAGACAAATTGGTCAAGCTCGTCGAGGACGCCTGCCAGGCAATGCGCCCGGCCAAGTTGGAATTTGGAGAGGGAGAAGCCACCTTTGGGCAAAACCGCCGCGGACGCATCAATCCCGACGGGCCGGTCGAGCACATCGTGCCCGTGATGCGGGTTGCCGATGAAAACGGTCGAGTTATTGCCCTCATGTTCGGCTACGCCTGCCACTCCACTACGACCGCGATCTATAAATTCAACGGCGACTATTCCGGCTTCACGCAGATCGCCTTGGAGAAAGCGCATCCCGGCGCCATGGCCATGTTCCTGATCGGCTGCGGCGCCGACACGAACCCCAGCCCGCGTGGGAAGATCGAGCTTGCCGAACAACACGGCCTGGCGCTGGCGGCGGCCGTCCAGAGGGTGTTGGCCGCGAAGATGCAGCCGGTCGACGGCCCGTTGTGCGTGGCCTTCGGTCGGGTCGACCTGCCGCTGGTCGACCCGCCCTCGAAGGAGGAGCTTGAAAAGCGTCGCGGCCAGGGGAACAAGTACGAGCAGCGGCTGACCGAGCACCTGTTGGCCACGCTGGCCAAGGACGGAGCGATCGATTCAGCCTGCCACTGCCCGATCCAGGTCGTCCGATTCGGCAAGGGGCTCTCGATGATCGCCCTGTCGGGCGAGACGGTCGTCGACTACGCAATCAGGCTCCGCAAGGAGTTCAAAGGCCAGAGGCTCTGGATCGCCGGTTATTCGAACGATGTGTTCGCCTACGTTCCGTCCGAACGCGTTTTGAAGGAAGGTGGATACGAGGGCGGCGGCGCGATGACCTATTTCGGCATCCACGGCCCCTTCAAGCCGGGCGTCGAGCAACTGGTCATCGATCAGGTTAAGAAACTTATGAAGCAGTGTGACGCGAAATAGACCGCTTACCACATGAATCAATCCGAGCTCGATACCCCGCACATGCAACGTGCTTTGGAATTGGCCGTTCGAGGGCAAGGCCACGTTGAGCCCAACCCGATGGTCGGTTGCGTGATCGTGCGGGGCGCCGAGATCATCGGCGAGGGCTGGCACGGTCGATTCGGCGGGCCGCATGCCGAGTGCGAAGCCCTGAAGCTAACCGGCACGCGGGCGGCCGGGGCGACGCTGATCGTCACGCTCGAGCCCTGTTCGCACCAGGGAAAAACGCCCCCGTGCACCGAGGCCATCATCGAGGCGGGCCTCTCGCGAGTCGTGGTTGCCCAGCGCGACCCGTTCCCCGAAGTGGCCGGCTCCGGCATCGCTCGCTTGGAAGCGGCCGGTATCGACGTCGAGGTCGGGCTGCTGGAAGCCGACGCCCGGGTGCTAAACGCGCCGTATCTAAAGCTGCTGGAAACGGGCCGGCCTTGGATCATCGCCAAATGGGCCATGACGCTCGACGGCAAGACGGCCACCGCGACCGGCTCCAGCCGATGGATATCGAACGAGCAGTCGCGCGAAGTCGTCCACCGGTTGCGCGGTCGGGTGGACGCAGTTGTGGTGGGTAGCGCCACGGCCCGGCTCGACGACCCCCTGCTAACCGCCCGGCCGCCGGGGGCGCGTCAGGCACTGCGAGTCGTGCTCGACAGCCGCGCGTCGCTCTGTAGCGAAAGCCAACTGGTCCGCACCGCGCGAGAGCTGCCTGTGCTGGTTGCCGTCGGCCCGGAAGCCCCGCAAACGGACAGGGATCGCCTGACCGAGGCCGGCTGCGAAGTCTTCCTCTGCCCGGCCGACACTCACTCCGCCCGACTCGACGAGTTGCTGGCCGAGCTAGGCCGACGCCGGCTGACCAACGTGCTGGTAGAAGGCGGCGGCCGGCTGACCGGCAGTTTGCTGGAGGCCCAGCAGATCGACGAAGTCCACGTTTTCATCGCCCCGAAGCTTGTCGGCGGCGCCGACGCCCCCACCCCAATCGCCGGCCGAGGAATCCAGGAGATGTCAGAAAGCCTCCGGCTGGAGGACATCCACCTGAAGCAACTCGACACCGACATCTATCTTCACGGCCGCGTGGCGCGAGCGGAATGAGCGATGATGGACGCAGTTCAGTCCATCAGCCGGGGATTGTACTGCCGTGGGCCGGCGTGGTATGTCGGGTGGGCGTCGGCGTCGAGCGGCCCGGGCGTGTAGATGAAGACCGAGGCGGCCGTGGGGTCCCAAAGCACGAGTTCCTCGCGGCGGTCGCCGACGATGTCGGCCGGGATGGCGTGGTAGAAACCCATGCGATGGACCTTACCGCCTCCCGGCGGCGGCAAACCGGGCAACGGCAGTCCCCTGCCCTGCTTATTGATCTTTGCATAGTCAATGCGCGGATCAAGCGGGTTCCGCCGGGGAACCGGGCCCTGTCCCCGCTCATTGGGCCCTCGATCATTGGCTATGCAAGGGTCACTAAGATCCCACAGCCAGCCGCCGTTGTAGAGCAAGCCCGGCCGGTCGGGACCGTCCCAGTAGACAATCTCCATGCCGACGTTGGTGGGCGACGGGTTGATTGTCAGCCGAGAGACGATCGCACCCCGCGAGCTGCTCACCACGTAGATGTCGGGGCGATGGCCGTTGTAGCGCAACACCATCTCGGGTCCCGGCAGATTGCCCAGCAGGTCGCCGACACGAACCTCTTGCCCGTGCGGCACAAGCTCCGGGCCCAGTTGCAGGATTACCTTGCCTTGGGCGTCCATCACGTGCCCGAAACCGGAGCAGATCGCCCGCGGCCGCCCGGCGTCCCAAGGCGCGACGGCTACCGAGTCCATGTTGCGGCCGAGCATCTTCTCCCAGATGGGCGTTCCGTCGGGCCGGAGCACGAAGAAGCCGCCGACCAATTCGTCCCGGCCGTCTCCGTCCAGGTCGCCGACGGCCGGGATGTAGGCCGGACAGCGGCTGTACTCGGTCCATTTCGTCTGGTATGTCCACAGCACCTGGAGCCGTTCGTCGAAAGCCACGTAAGTGTCGCCAAGCTTGGCCACGAAATCCCTTGGCGTGGGCGTGCCCCGGAAGTTGGCAACCAGCAACCGCTGATGCACCCAGTTGGACCCACCCGGGTCTTTCATTCGCCGCCTGGTCAGCTCGGGCGGCGCGGCCTCTCGAAGAACACGACCCGAGCGGCCGTCGCGAATCTGGACGACCACATCGGCCAACGATCGCCAATCGACGGACATTTCGTACTGAGTGCGGTGCCAGAAGCAGATCACCTCGGCCGCGCTGTCGCCCGCCATGTCGTGAACCGCCACCGACATGGGCCGCGACGGTTGGTTGCCTCCGGCGCCTTGACTCCAGAGCGGCTTGCCTTCCAGGTCGAATGCGCCGAGAAAGCTCGGTTTCAAGCCGCCCATGTGCGCGCCGCGGGGAGCGCCGTGATTGCAGCGGTAGACGAGCAGGTCGCATCGGCCGTCGCCGTCGAGGTCGCCGATCCGCAGATCGCCGCCGAAGGTTCTGCCCTCCTTGGTGACTAACATCGGCTTGGGGATCGATATCTTCCGGTACAAAAGCGGCTTGTGCCGCGGCGACACCTCGGCTTGATCTCCCTGCCCGGCGAAGGCCGACACGCCCCCGATCCATGCGAGTGTCAAGCAGATGAGTAGCGGCGCGAGTGTATTTGGGTGTTTCATGTTTGCAGAGACGCGTCGGTGCCGGGACAGGCCAATCGCTTCAGGCGATGAAAAAAGCGAGATGGGGAGTCCGAAATCATTGATTTGTCCCCACGAACAGCATCAGCCGCCGGCTGCCATTAGCGCCCGCTGGGCGGATTCAGGCAACTCGATTGGCGCGAAGCTGGAGGCTGGGTAGAGATAGCCGTCCGGTTCTGACTTTCTGGCCAGGGGCGCATCAGCCTGGGCGAAGAACTCCTCCGCTGTTGGCAAGAGAAGCACCTCAAACATCTTTCCGTGCCTTTCGCCAGTTCTTTCCCGCCCCCTTTCCTATTTGCTCGGATGCTTCTTTAACGTCTTCGAGAATGCCGGGAATTTCCAGCAATTCCCGGGTGGCGTCTCGACTGGCCGCGGTTTCGAGATATTCCAAGAACTCAGCGGCCACCTTGACCTTGTCTGGTGGGAGGGAATCCAAACGATCTTTGGCGTTTTTTCGCAGTTCGGCCGTGGTCATTACAGTAGCTCCCAGACAATACACCGCAGGTGATGCCTACTTCCAACTCTACCAGAAGGAGGGGTGGAATTCAAGTGAAAGAGGTGGTGCGTTGACAGCTTGTCTATCACACGCGGCGAAGCCGCAAGCGGCTTGAGGAACGCGCCAGAAAAAGAACCGGCCCGATCAGGACGAACCTGACCGGGCCGGCGTTATAAACTTGGCAGTAGACCCCAATTCCGCAACAGTCGCTGTAAGGACCGAACTCCATACTCAATCCGATGGGATGTTACCATCACCATCGGTCTAAGTTATCCTTAGAAAGGAGGTGATCCAGCCGCAGGTTCCCCTACGGCTACCTTGTTACGACTTAGTCCCAATCACGGAGTTCATCTTCGGCGCTTAGCTCCCTTGCGGGTTACCTCGGCGACTTCGGATGCCCCCCACTTTCGTGGCTTGACGGGCGGTGTGTACAAGGCTCAGGAACACATTCACCGTAGTATGCTGACCTACGATTACTAGCGATTCCGGCTTCATGCAGGCGAGTTGCAGCCTGCAATCCGAACTGAGGCACGATTTTTGGGATTTGCTTGCTCTCGCGAGTTTGCTTCCCTTTGTGCGCGCCATTGTAGGACGTGTGCAGCCCTGGACATAAAGGCCATGAGGACTTGACGTCA
>CAZDHN010000474.1:0-5331 GCA_964505115.1 uncultured Planctomycetaceae bacterium | reverse complement strand
CGCACCCTAATGTTGGCGATTCCGTGCCCCAGCTACGCTTCAGCCGGATGAACCACAATTATCCACCGGGACTTTTTCGCGTTCCTGGCCCCTAGCCCTTCATCCCTCGTCCCTAGCCCCTTGCTTGATTTTCTTCTCCATTTCCAGTGCCTTTTTCGGCTCGCCTGCCTTGCGGAAAGCTTCGGCGGCCCGGCGCCAGGCGTCTTTTGCCTTTTCGGGCTGCTTGGTCTTCAAGAGGGCGTCGCCGAGATGATCGAGTATGATGGCGTCGGGTTGCTTGTCGGATGCCGCCTTTTTCAGTTCGGCAACGGCCTCGTCGTAGCGGCCGAGCCGATAGAGAACCCACCCCAGGCTGTCGCGATAGGCGCCGTTTTCCGGTTCCGCGGTCACCGCCTCGCGGATCATCTCGTGCGCCCGCCGCAGGTTCCGGTTCTCTTCGGCCCAAAGGTATCCCAGATCGTTCAATGCCGATACGTCGCCGGGAAACTCGTCGAGCACTTGTTCGAGCCACTCCTGCGCGTCGGCCACCTTGTGATCGATAACGCACATATTCGACAACACCAGCCTCGCCTCGCGCACTATCTGACGGACGTCGTCGGAATCGTGGTTGGAGTCGAACTTGTCGATCAGTTCGGCATAGGCCTTGGCCGCCTCGGGGTAACGCTTCGCGTGATACAGCACCCAGCCGACCCGACCGAGAAACCGGGCCGATTCCGCATCGATTTCGGTCGCCTTGCGCGAGGCGGCCAGCGCCTTGTCGGTCTGGCCGGCCAATTCCAAAGCGCCTGCCAGGTAGAAGTAGAAACTCGGATTGTCTTTCGGCAACGCCTCCTCGTCGAGTCCCTTTTGGAAAACCCGCGCGGACTCGGCGTACTTATCGGCCATCAGCAAGCCGACGCCCCAGGTGAGGAACAACTCGGCGGCGGCGTCCGGCTTGGCCTTGGCGGCCAACTCGAAGAACTCGCCGGCCGCGTCGAAGTGCTTGGCTTCCATCGCCAGCAGGGCGACCGCCAGCAGCCGGCCATAGCCGGATTTCTTGGCGACGCGTTTCTCTTGGTCGCGTTTCTCCTGGTCGGGTTTCTTGGCGACGGGGGTCGCTTTACTTTGCTTTCGGGCGATTTCGATCAGGGCGCGAACCAGCGTGGCATCTTCAATCAGCGCCTTGCCTTCCTTGCCGAGCGGATCCAGCGAGCCCATTTTTCCGGCTGCGTCGGCCAGCACGGCGAGCAGTTTGTCGGGCTGCTTGGTTTTTCGGTAAATGCCGACCAGGCTCCGGTATCCGGTCAGCGTGGGGCCCTTCTTTTGCAAGGCCGCGTAGAGCGGCTCCGCTTTATCCAGTTGATCGGCGTTGAGGTACTGCTCGGCCAGCGCGTAACCTAATGGGATGTTATCGGGCCGGGCGGCGTGGAGTTTCTCCAGCCGAGCGACCAATTCTTTCTCTTTACCGAGTTTCTTGAGTACCTCGGCAAGCAAATCGAACGGCCCGGTGCCTTCGTCGGACAGATTCTCCCCGAGCGCGATTTGCAACTCGGCCAGCGTTTTTTCCGGTTTACCGGAGCGGGCGTAAACCTGGGCCAGATTGTAGGCCAGCAGTGCCTTGTTGGGGGCCAGCTTGTCGGATTTACGAAAGGCGGCGGCGGCCTTTTCGGGCTCGTCGGCCAGCAGAAAGCTTGCGCCAAACAGTATGTATGTGCTGCCGCCGTCGTCCAGCAGCACCTTCTTCATGTCGTCATCCAGTTTGTACTCCTTGGGATGATCCAAGGCGTACATGACGCGGTCGAAGTTCTCGGCCGCCTTCTTGTACTTTTCGTCCAGGTGATAGAGCCTGCCCATCTCCATCCGCAGAAGGATGTCGGCTGCGGTCTCCTTCTTGTTCTCGCGCAGCGCTAGCGCCTTTTCGTAGAGATTGACCGCCCGGCCCCAATCGCCCTGTTCGGTCACGTAGACTCCCAGCCGCCGCAAGAGGAGCGGGTCGGCATCTTCCAGTTCGGCCGCTTTCAGCGCATAGCGCACCGCCTCGGAATAGCGCTTCAGGCGGATGGCCAAGGGGACGATCGATCGGGCGACGGTCAGGGCTTCCGGGTCGTATCGCAACGCCCGCTGGTAGTTTCTCAACGCGCCGGCGTAATCCTGGCGGCGTTCGAGCATGCGGCCGGCGGCAAACAGCGTGAGTGCCTGCAGCCGTTCTCGCCCGGCTTCCGTTTGAGGCTTCTTGGGCTCAAGCGGTTGGGAGGGTTCTTCCAGCGTAAGCGGGCCGGGTTGCGGCTTGGCGCTGACCGGTTCGAGCGGTTTGGACTTGTCGGGTACGGTTCCACCCCGGGCGGCACTGGAGCCGAACCCCCAGAGCGTCAATAGGGCTACTATTGCCCCTTGCATGGCCAATGAACGAGGGCCCAATGAGCGGGGACAGAGCCCGGTTCCCCGGCTGGGCGGCCTTGATCCGCGCACTAACTTTGCAAAGATCAATAGACCGATCCGGACTGACCATTGCAGACAAACAGGCACGGCAAGTCATCTCCCCGCAAAGGTCGTTAGCGCGGCTTTCGCTTGGAAAGCTTCACCGAAGGCGACCGCTTGGCCGTGCTTTCCGACAATCGTTTTGTTTTCTTCTGGCCGGGCGCGGCCTTCTTCCGGGCGGGCGTTTTCTCTTTTGCGGCCGGTTTCTCTTTTGCGGCCGGTTTCTCTTTTGCGGACGTTTTCTCCGGCTTCTGAGTCTTCGCCTTCTTCTTGGATTTCCTGGCTGCTTTCTTATTCTCCGCGGCGGCAGCCTTGGCCTTGGCGGCGGCCTTTCGGGCGGCCTCTTCTTCTTGCTTCACCTTTTCGGCCTCGGCGGCCTTTTGGGCGTCCGCTTCGCGTTGTTTGCGGGTCCGGCGTTTGGGTAGTCGGGCTTTGGCGGCCGGGTTGATTTCCAGAAGTATTGCACGCAGTGCCGGTGCGTAAGGATTGGCCGTGAAGTCGGCTCCAAGTTGATGCAGCAACGATCCAAACTCAATCCCCTTGCTCTTGGCGATGGCCCGTTCCAACCCCGAAATGGATGAGCTCTTGGCTTCCTTTTCGGTAATCAAGTCGACCACCCGCAACGCTTCAAGCACGCCCGAACTGAGTGGTATGGAGTGGCCACCCAGCGCCGATTGGACCACGTAGCTGACGGAGAAAGGCGTGGAGCCGTTGGTCTTCTTGATCCGGCCGATGGCCGGTCCCAGGTTCATCTTGCGCAACTCTTCGAGATCGAACGAGTAGCTCGCCTCGAAGACGCTTTGCAGGATGCGTTTGAGCCGGTTGGCGGCGGCGGGCGGGTCGGGTAGATGGGCCATCACCTCCGACAGCTCGCGAACCGTGCTTACGCGAATCTCGTTCCAATCGAAGAAGGCCTCGACCAGCGCGGCGAACGCTTCTTCCGCCGTGTTGTGGTGTGCGTTTTCCAGGCAGGAGGCGAAAAGCAGATGTTCCAGGACCGGACGTTCGGCGTTCGGAGTCACCGGCGAGTAGTGCTTCTTCAGGACCTTGTGGAGCTTAACGAACTGGGCGGAGCGACTGGTACTTGCCATGAGAATTGCCGTTGGGCTGGTTGCCGTGGTCAAGGTTGTGGGTATCGGAGTATGTACTATTGCCGGAGGCGGCTCCCGCGCGGTTAAGGGATCACGGTTAATCGGTCTGTTCCGAATCGTCCTCGGCTGCATTATCCTCGGCTGAATTATCCTCGGCTGGGGCCGGATCGTCTTGCTCCGGCTCAACGGTTGCCGGGTCTGAATCGTCCAACTTGTCCTTGGCCGGCAGGACTCGGTCGAGAATCTTCGATATCTCGATCGATTTCTTCACGCCCTGGTCGAGGATGAATTCCAATCGGGGTGTATATCGCGACTCGATGCGTTTGCCCAGCTTGGTTTGCAGATAACCGGCCGAGTTTTGCAGTCCCCGCAGACACAGACTCTGCTTGGTCTCGTCTCCCATCACCGAAACATGCACTTTGGCATGGCGCATGTCACCCGACACCTCGACGTAGGTGACGGTCACGTCTTGGACACGGGGATCCTTCAAGTCGGCGAGGATGGCCATGCTGACTGCCTCGCGAACGGCTTGCGCGGCTTTTTGTACACGTCGGGAAGGCATTGAGGTAGTGGGTAGTAGTCGGTAGTTGATAGTTGATAGTTGATAGTTGATAGTTGATAGTTGATAGTTGGCAGACAACCTTCCCCCTGGCCCCTAGCCCCTGGCCCCTATTGCTCAGAACGTTCTGGCAACCTCTTCGATCTTGTACGCTTCGAGCACGTCCCCCTGCTTCAGGTCGTTGAAACCGGCCAGTTTCATGCCGCATTCGAGGCCCTCGCGAACGTCGCGAACGTCGTCCTTTTCGCGCCGTAGCGTGTCGAGGCCGTAGTCGCCGATAATTCGGCTATCGCGGATAATACGAACCCGCGAGTCTCGCTGAATGTTACCCGACAGCACGCGGCAACCGGCCACGGTACCCACCCGGCTGATCTGGAATATCTGCTGCACCAGTGCGCGGCCCAATTCCTGCTCGCGCTTCTCCGGCTTGAGCATTCCTTCCAGAGCGGCTTTGAGGTCGGCCGTGATTTGGTAGATGATCTCGTAGCGACGGACCTGCACGCCCTGTTCCTTGGCGAGCGATCGGGCGCCTTCGTCGGGTACCACGTTGAAGCCGATGATGATGGCATCGGAGGCGTTGGCCAAATGCACGTCGGCCTCGGTAACTCCACCGACGGTGGCCTGGAGTATCTTGATCTGGACCTCGGGATGTTCCAGCTTGGTCAGCTCCTTGCGGATGGCCTCGATCGAGCCGCGAACGTCCGCGCGCAGAATAATGTTCAGGGTCTCCACTTCCTCTTCGTCGAGCCGCTCGAAGAGGTTTTCCAGCGTCACGTGCGGTCGGGTATCGGTGAGCGACTCGGTCCGCTCCTGCTCCGCTCGATGGCCGGCTATCTCGCGGGCTTGGGTGATGTCTTCAAGCACGTGGAAGCGGGCACCGGCGCCGGGCGCTTCGCTCAGTCCGGTTACGTTAACGGGCGTGGAGGGGCCGACCGACTTGTGCCGCTTGCGCGGATTCAAGGTGTCGTACATGGCTTTAACCCGACCGAAGGCCGAGCCACAGACGACCACGTCGCCTACCTTCAACGTTCCGTTCTGAACCAGCAACTTGCTGATAACGCCGCGACCTTCGTGCAACTCGGCTTCCAGGCAGGTGCCGGTGGCCGACCGATCGGGATTGGCGCCGTACTCGTGCAGTTCGGCCACGGTCAGCAGCGTTTCCAGCAAATCATCCAGGCCTTCACCGGTTATGGCACTTGTTTTGATTACTTCTGTATCGCCGCC
>CAZDHN010000473.1:0-5331 GCA_964505115.1 uncultured Planctomycetaceae bacterium | reverse complement strand
GCCACGACAGAACTTACGACCTCTCGTAACGATGTTGGTGAGAAATACGGGCTAGGCCCGACTCGGTCGGTAGCGCCACGGAAGGGGACAGGTCCATGTTTTCGGCCGTCGTTTATTCGCCAAAGAAATCATGCGGCCGAAAAATGGACCAGTCCCCAACTCAATAGTTGGGCGTCGGCGGGCGGTAGTGGCCCATGTCGATCGACTTGAACCACTCGATCGTCTTGAGCAGACCTTTGCGCAACGGGACGGTCGGTTCCCAGTCCAGGTGCTTCCTGGCCAGGGTGATGTCGGGTTGTCGCTGGGTTGGATCATCGGCCGGAAGCGGCTCGTGGATCACCTTTGATTTCGATCCGGTCAACTCCAGGACGATTTCCGCCAACTCCTTGATGGAGAACTCGCCCTGGTTGCCCAGGTTGACCGGGCCAATGAAATCGTCCGAGCCGTTCATCATGCGGATGATACCGTCTACCAGATCGTTGCGGTAGCAGAACGATCGGGTTTGGGAACCATCGCCGAATATGGTGATGTCCTCTCCGTGTAGTGCCTGGCGGATAAAGTTGGAGATGACGCGGCCGTCGAACGGATGCATCCGCGGGCCGTAAGTGTTGAAGATTCGCACGATGCGGATATTGACCCGATTCATGCGGTGATAGTCCATGAAGAGTGTTTCGGCGGCCCGTTTTCCCTCGTCGTAACACGCCCGGGGCCCAATCGTGTTGACCGCCCCGCGGTAGCTTTCCGGCTGCGGATGGATTTCCGGATCGCCATAGACTTCGCTGGTCGAGGCCTGCAGGATTTTCGCCCGGCAACGCTTGGCCATTCCCAGCGCGTTGATTGCCCCGACCACGGACGTTTTGAGCGTCTTGATGGGATTGTACTGGTAGTGACCAGGCGCGGCGGGGCAAGCCAGGTTGTAAACCTCATCGACTTCCAGAAATATCGGCAAGGTAATATCGTGCCGCACCAGCTCGAAATTGGGTTCGTCGAGCAGATGCACGACGTTCGATTTCTGGCTGGTGAAGAAGTTGTCGAGGCAGATTACGTCGTGCCCCTGTTGGACAAGTCGCTCGCAGAGATGCGAACCCAAGAACCCGGCCCCACCCGTTACCAGAATCCGTTTCACTGAAGACATGATCGATACTCCCTTTCTTGTAACTGACTGAGTGTACGTTCTGCCGAGTCCGGCGGCAATGGGCGGTACGGCAAGCCGTTCACGCGAGCCGGCGTTGGGCTCCCACAATTCAATGTGGCAGGAAATGTGGTAACTACTATCCATGGTGCGCCTTACGACGAGTTGAGTCAAGCAGCCCTTTCGTAATTGTGAGTGGTGTGGTAAACCACTGTTAGAGTCCAGTCGTTTGGCCAGCAGCGGGGCATGTCAGAGGACCAGAAATGGAAGCCAAGCCGACCATTTTCGTTGTGGACGACGATCTCGCCGTGCTTCGAGCGCTGAAAACGCTGATCGAGGCCGTGTTTCCCGATGTGGAAACATACAGTTCCGCCAGCGAGTTCCTCGAAAAATACGACTCTTCGCGGCCTGGTTGCCTGCTGCTGGACGTGGCCATGCCGGGAATGAGCGGCCTGGAACTGCAAGCCAGGCTCGGGCAGGAGAACATCAACCTGCCCGTGGTGTTCATTACCGGACACGGCAACGTGCGGATGGCGGTCGATGCCATGCAGGCCGGGGCGGTCGATTTTCTGGAAAAACCGTTCCGCGAGCACGAGCTTTGTGAGAGCATCCGGGCGGCTCTAAGGCTGGATACCCAAAACCGGCGGCGGCGGAGTGAACGGGTGCGGCTCGAACGACAAGTGTCAACCCTTTCAGAGGGCGAGCGTCAGGTATTCGACCTGATCCTCAAGGGGAAATGCAACCGTGAAATGGCCGCCGAACTCGAACTCAGCATTCGTACGATTGAAGACCGCCGCAGCCGACTAATGAAGAAGATGCAGGCCAACTCCGTGGTCGAGTTGGTGCAACTGGCCACGATGCATTCCGAGTGAAGCAAGGATTGCGGCAAAGCAAGTCCAGAGCGGAAAGGGGTCTCACGCAAAGACGCAAAGGGGCCAAGTCGCGAAGAGGCTACCTCATCTTATGGTCCTTCCTTTGCGTCTTGGCCCCTTTGCGCCTTTGCGTGAGACTCTTCGATCCGTTTTCTGGGTCTGTTAGCCGTTGCGACTCACCTTACGGTGTTTCCCATCTCGTTCGAGATGCCGGGCAGCCAGCGTCAAGAGAGTGTCGCGATCGATGGGTTTGGTGGCGTAGTCATCGCAACCGGCGTCCAGGCAAGAGTGACGATCTCCCTTCATGGCGAGTGCGGTCAGGGCGATGATGGGGTGCTCGTAGCCGGCTTGACGCAATTCTCGAGTTGCCTGGTAACCATCGACGACCGGCATTCGCATGTCCATGAGGATGATGTCGAAGGGCTTGCCCGCTCGCCACTGCCGGAGTGCCTCGTCGGCGGCGAGCCGACCGTTTTCCACGCAAGTTACGTCGGCCCCCGCCTTCTTCAGGAGGAAGCTGATCAGCCGCTGGTTATCCAGTCCGTCTTCGGCCAGCAGGATTCGGGCGTCGAGTCGGCGGCGGGAGACTTCACCCCGCTCGGGTTTGGCTGTCGGCAATTCGGCGGCGACGGCGGTCAGATCGATTCTTGGTATCCCTTCCAGCGGTCCGGTGGCTATCGTGATACGGAAGGTGCTACCCTCACCCGGCTCGCTGCTAACGGTAACGTCGCCACCGAGCAAGTTGGCCAGTTTCCGGCTGATCGCCAGGCCGAGCCCCGTACCGCTGCTCCGGCAGGCCGCGGTGTTTTCGATTTGGGCGAAAGGCTGGAAGATGGCGGACATCTGGCCCTCCGTTATGCCGATGCCCGTGTCGATTACGGCAAATTCCAGTAACGGATTGGCCGGGTCCTGTTCCAGCAACCGAAGGCACAGTCTGACACTGCCGGTTGCGGTGAACTTGATTGAGTTGCCGACCAGATTTATGAGAATCTGTCGCAGCCGGATCGGGTCGGTCGCGATTTGTTCTGGTACGGGATCTGGGCACTCCGTCAGCAGCTCAAGCTGCTTGGCTCGGGCGCGTACGTTCATCAAGGCTTGGACTTCGCTTACGATCCGCAACGGCGAGCAGACGGTCCGCTTGACTTCCAGCTTGCGCGATTCGATCTTCGATAGATCGAGTATGTCGTTGATCAATCGCAGCAGGTAATCGCCGTTGCGAATGATCGTGTCGATGGCCTCGATCCGCGACGGCGGAGCTTTGGAAAGCTCCCCTTCGCCGCGCAGCACCTCGGCGTAGCCCAAGATGGCCGTCAGCGGAGTGCGAAGCTCGTGACTCATGTTGGCCAGGAACTCGCTCTTGGCCCGGGTGGCGTCCTGGGCGGAAAGGGAGCCTTCCTCCAAGCGGCGGTTGGCGGATTCCAGCCTCCGCGTGCTCGTCACCATGCGGACCACGCCGAAGGACAGCAGCAGGCAACCGATCGCCAACACTGCAGCGGCCGGCCCGCGGCCGTCAATCGCCTGCCAGGCCCAACCGGTCATGAGCATTCCCAATATCAATGCCAACCATGGTACTTCGCGAGTCAACCTCAAGCTGGTCTTCGATCCGCCAAGATTCATTCAACACCCTCGTTATGGTAGTCACTCAGCCTGCCGCATCGTCCAAAGAAGTCATCGAGAGCACAATCCACCCCCCAAAGCCCGGATGCGCGTAGTACGGGGGTGGTGAATGCCCTTCTCCTGTAAATACTATAGGATACGGATTAGGGGGAGGGACACATATTTGCCGACCGAACCTTGTTGCATGTGAAACCCGGACAAGAGACTGGCGTGGCGGTTGAGTAACTGCCGCGCCCGGACAACACAACTGACGGGCGCACATAGAGTTGCCGCGCAAGCCGCGGCTTCTGCCCAAACGCGCGGGACGCGCCGGGTGGGTGGATTATTCGGCCCGTGACGGTATTGCCGTCAAACCTGTTCGGGCACGACGAACGGCTTGCGGTACTGACGGGTCAGCAGGGCGTCGGCCTCGGGGCAGCCGATGAACTTCTCCGTCTCGGGATTGAAGTCCAGTTTGCGTCCCAGCCGGTAGGTCATTTCGTTCAGCCGCAAACTGGCCTTTTCGTCGAGATGGGCCCGCATGTCCTCGAAGGCTTCAACCACGTCCTTGTCGTCGCCGAAGGCCTTGGTCTTCGCGTTGAAGGGCACTTCCTTGCCGAGCCGGTAAGAAATGTTTCCCAGGTGGCAAAGCGCGGCCGAGAGGTGGCCCTGGAGGATGTCGGCGTTGAGGTCTTCCCATTTCCGGCTGCGCACGCAACTGATGAAGTTGCCGAAGTTTCCGCCCGGCCCCACCGAAGACTCGACATCGGCCAGCGGTTCCGGCTTGCCGCCGGCCTTGGGAAAGAACTTGTCGCCGATGATCTTGCCTTCTTCCATATGAAACTCCAGCGACGGCTTGCCGGGCGACTTCAGCGCGCGACACTCGAAAATGTGCTTCGTCTCGCCGAAATCGAACACCGCTAGTTGCGTGTTCGGCGTTTGGGCCTGATCCTTGTAGCCGAAACGACCGCCCAGGCTGTACACGCTTTTGGGCATGCCGATGTTGCCCATTGCCCAGCGGGCGACGTCCATCCAGTGGACCCCGTTGTTGCCGATCTCGCCGTTGCCCGTGTCCCAGAACCAGTGCCAATTGTAGTGGACCAGATTCTCGTGATACGGCTGTTGGGGCGCCGGTCCGAGCCAGATGTTGAAGTCGAGTTCCTTGGGCGGATCTTTGGGATCCTTGAAGCCGATCGTGTTGCGACGACCGTAATGATGGCTGTAGGAGACCTTCAGCTTGCCGTACTTGCCGCTTGAAACGGCCGCCGCCAGTTTGGCGACGGGGGCCCGGGACCGGCGTTGGGTGCCGTTCTGGACGATTCGCTTGTACTTCCGCGCGGCTTCGACCGCCTTGCGGCCCTCGAAGATATTGTGACTGCACGGCTTCTCCACGTAGACATCCTTGCCCGCCTGGCAGGCCCAAACAGCGATAGGCGCGTGCCAATGGTTACAGGTAGCCACCGAGATCACGTCGACTTCCTTGTCCTCCAGGGCCTTGCGGATATCCTGGGTACACTTGGGCGTAATATCGAACTTCTGCTTGACCTGGCCGATCCTGGATTCC
This sequence comes from uncultured Planctomycetaceae bacterium, assembly GCA_964505115.1. Taxonomy (GTDB): domain Bacteria; phylum Planctomycetota; class Planctomycetia; order Pirellulales; family Thermoguttaceae; genus CAZDHN01. The sequence continues at coordinate 167 of CAZDHN010000473.1, read as the reverse complement.
CAGGTCCGCGTGTCGGGATCGATCAGATAGGTCACCTGCACGCCGTCGATGCCGGCATACTCGTTGATATGCGCGCCACCCCGGCCACGAATGCCGGCCACGCCGACGCGGATCGTGTCGTTAGCGCCCAACACCTTGCCCGACGACTTCGTCCCGGCAACGGTAAA
>CAZDHN010000472.1:0-5341 GCA_964505115.1 uncultured Planctomycetaceae bacterium | reverse complement strand
AATGCCGGGCCTAATACCGCCTCCGGCGGAACGGGCCGTAAACGGCCCTCCAGTTCGAAACGCCACTTCACTTGGCTAAAGTGTTACCCACTATCCACTATCCACTACAACTTGTACTCTTTGATCTTCCGATAAAGTGTCCTCTCGCCGATACCCAACATGCCGGCCGCTTCCTCTCGGTTGCCGCCGGTAACGCGGAGGGTCTCGGCAATGAACAGGCGGTCGATCTCCTCCAGCGACTTTCCCACCAGACCGACCAACGAACTGGAAGTCGACGCCGCGGTGGTGTCTGTCGGCTCGGTCGAATCGGCCAATTCCTCGGGCAAATCGTCGGTGTCGAGCAGGCCGTCGTAGTCGACCACCACCATGCTCTCCAGCACGTTGCGAAGCTGCCGGACGTTGCCCGGCCAATCGTAGCCGAGCAGTCTCCGCCGCGCGGCGGGCGAAACGCCCTTGATCTGCTTCTCGTGCCGCTTGGTGAACTGCTTGACGAAATGATCGATCAGCACCGGGATGTCCTGGCTCCGCTCCAACAGAGTGGGCAGCCGGATGGTAACCACCTTCAGCCGGTGGTAAAGGTCGTTGCGGAACGCGCCCGACTCGATTGTATCCTCCAGGCTGCGGTTGGTGGCCGAGAGCAGCCGGACGTTCACCTTGATCGGGTCGTTCGAGCCGACGCGGGTAATCTCGCCGTTCTCCAGCACGCGGAGCAACTTGATTTGCGTGGCCATGGGCATGTCGCCCACCTCGTCCAGAAGCATCGTCCCGCCGTCGGCGAACTGGAACTTTCCCACCCGGTCGGTCGAGGCGTCGGTAAAGGCGCCCTTGACGTGCCCGAACAGTTCGCTCTCCAGGATATTCTCGCTCAAGGCGGCACAGTTCAGGGCCACGAACGGCTTGTTCTTGCGAGGGCTGTTCTGATGGATGGCCTGGGCGACCAGTTCCTTGCCCGTGCCCGTCTCGCCTTCGATCAGCACGGTGGCGTTAGTCGGCGCGATTCGCTTGAGCCGCTCGATCACGTCGCGCATCTTGGGGCTGTCGCCGATAACGCCCTCGAAGCCGAACTTTTCGTCCAGCCGCCGCTTAAGTTCGACGTTCGTCCGCCTGAGCCGGGCGCTTTCGGCCGCCTTTTCGGCAACGGCCCTAAGCTGCTTGATGTCCAACGGCTTGAGCAGGTAATTGAACGCCCCCTGCTGCATCGCCTCGACGGCCGAGGGCACCGAGCCGTGGCCAGTCATCAGGATCACCTCGGCGTCTGGCTGCTCCTGCTTCGCCCGGATCAGCAACTCCAGCCCGTCGATGTCGTTCATCACCAGATCGGTAACGATCACGTCGTAAGCCTGCTCCTGGAGCATCTGGGCGCCCAGCGTGCCGGAGATGGCCACCTGGCAGTCAAAACCGGTCCTTTCCAGGCTTTCCGCCACAACCTGGGCGTGGGCTTGGTCGTTATCCACGACCAGCACGTTCGCCTTAGGCAGCGTCTCATCGTTCCCATTTTTCAATTCAGTAGTCACCATGTGTTCGATGATACAAAAAGAACCGCCCCAGGACCAGAACCCACCCGAGGGTGGGGTTGAACGGATTACCCGCCGGTATTTGCTATCCGACGCCCGATTCGCGTCGGGCGATGCGGCTGCTATACTGCTTGTGGAAACGGCGAAACCGAGAAGTGCCGCCACTTCAGCCCAAATAGCCGCGGGCGGAAGCCGGCGGTTGCGTCGCGATTCGGGCAACCGCCGGCTTCCGCCTGCGGCTATTGTCGAAGCACTGCCCTCCCAATGAAAGAACCACACCATGAAGCCGCGTCCGAGAAGGCTCCTGATACTCTTGCCGGCATTTCTGCTGGCGGTCGGTACGTCGGCGGTTGAAGGCAAGCACCCGGAGGAGCAGTTCGGCAAGGAGTTGCCGATCGTCAGGTCGCTCGGCGTGGGCGGCTCGATGGACGCCACCGTCGTTGGCGACACGCTCTACGTGATCAGCGGCCGGACACTCAACGTGGCCGACATCTCCCGGCCCGAGGCGCCAAAGCTGGTCGGCAGCCTGGGTAACATGGGCCGGCTTCGGCAAATCGAGGTCAGCCGCGGCGTGGCTTACATTACGGCCCGGGAAGACGGCATGTACATTGTCGACGTGCGGCGGGCCGACGCACCCAAGCTGCTCTGCCACTACGACACGATCGAGCTGGCGACCGGCATTGCCATCTCCGGCGATGTGGCCTTCGTGGCCTGCCGTACCACGGGCGTCGAGTTGGTCGACATTTCCAACCCAAGCCGGCCGATTCATTTGAGCACGGTTCGCACGGGCGAGGCCCAGTCGGTGGTGGCTCGCGACGGTATCCTCTACGCCGGCGTGTGGGGTAGCCGCGAGCTGGTCATCTGCGACGTGAGCAACCCCTGCAAGCCGACCGTGATTACCAAGACTCCGCTGGACGGCAATGGCGACGGCGTCTGCCTGCGCGGCAAGCATTGCTTCGTCGCCACCGGACATCACTCGCGGGGATGGAAACGTCGGGAGGGGGAAGCGTCGCCGCACTACGGCCATGGGCATGGCCTGGAGATATTCGACGTCTCCGATCCGGCCAAGCCGGTATTCGTCTCCCGAATCAAGATGCCCAAGTTCTATCAGATCGGCATGGACATGTGGGACGTGATGGTGGTTGGTCAGTATGCGTTTGTGTCCGATACGTTCAACGGCCTTTTCGTCGTGGATATCTCCGACCTGAAAAATCCTCGTTGCGTGGGCCACCGGGAATTGGACAAGGTCCCGGTGATTATCGACGGTTTCCCGACGGGCCAACAGAAGCCCGATCCGGTTGCCGGCTTCGCGCTTGCCAAGGACTACATTTATGCGGCCGGCGCGTGGACCGACCTGCACGTGGTTGCCGCGCCGCAGATGGCCCAAACTCCCGTCGCGGAACCCGACCGGGCCCAAGAGGTTCCCGCCAAGTGCGTGCCGGAACCCGATCCTCGCTTCCGCGTCTACCGGCCGTCGGGTCAGGTATGCGGCGTCGCCTTCTTGGGCGATACGGCCCTGGTCGCCGCCGGCTCGGCCGGCCTGCACGCGGTGCAACTCTGGCCGAATATCAAGAAGCTGGCCGAATACGAAACGGAGAACTTCGCCCGCGATGTTGCCGTCTTCGGCGATCTGGTATTCGTGGCCGAGTGCAAGGGTGGATTGTCGATCTGGAAGCGCAAGGGGGAAGGGGAGGCGTCGCTGGAACGAATCGGCCGTTATCGGGTAGGGAGCCAACCGATCCAGCAGGTCGTCGTTCCACCGCCGGGCAAGTACGCGCTTCTGCACGTGGGATCGAACCGGCTGCATATCGTCGACATTACCGATCCGACCAAGCCGGCCCTGGTACTTGAAGACCGTCGCCTGGGGCTACTCTACGGTTATCAGATCACCGAGGGCCTGTTGGAGGGTCGTTACGCCAGTTGCTTCTGGCACGTTACCGGCTTCTATTGGTACGATCTGGCGGGCGACCCCAAGCCGGTATACTCGGGCGACAACTTCGGCCATCGTATCGGCACGCGCAACGGCATGGCCGTGCTCGACGACAAGACGGCCCTAATCACCTATCGCGGGAAGTATGCCCTTCTGGATCGGGCCGAGCGGCGGCCGCCCAACGAGTTGACCACCTACGGCATCAAGGGCTACTACCTCAACGGAAAGCCGACCATCGACGGCACCACGCTTTACGTCTCCGACCGGTTCTCCGGCGATGTCTTCATGATCGATATCTCGCAAATCGACCGGCCGAAACTCATCGACCATCTCAAGCTCGCCGAGCACCCAACGCTCGTCAAAATCCACAAGGGCATCCCCATCATCCCGTCCGGCTATCAAGGCCTGATCGTCTGGGACAAAGCCGGCCGGGGCAAGTAGCGTCACGAACCTTGCGTTCTCGAAAGGACTATTATGAGCAGCATCGGCGGACGACAGGCAACCGGTAAGTTGGATTTCGCGGGCAGGTTGGCCCGGCTGTTGATTCTGCCGCCGCTGCTTGCCGCCGGTGTGGCAACGGTTGCCGCGGCCGAGAACGAGCTGGAATTCGTGGTCAAGCCGGAGGTGGTACACCGGCAACTCGACGGCAAGACTTGCTGGTTCCATCCGCGGGCGGCCGCCATTCCGGGAGCCGGACGCGACGGAGCGCCCGCCGTTATCATGACGGTGCAGAAGCATCTGAAGGTATCCGATTTCTACTCCGGCATGTGGGTGATGCGGACCGACGACTTGGGCAAGACCTGGAGCGGACCGAAGGAGCAGCCCGAGTTGGCTTGGGTCCGCGAGCCGGACGGCGTGGTCGTCGCCGTGGCCGACGTGACGCCCGGCTGGCACGCCCCGTCGGGCAAGCTCCTGGCGATCGGCGCGAGGGTTCGCTACAGCGCGAAGGGCGCTCAGCTTTCCGACGTCAAGCGAGCCCATCAAACGGCGTACGCCATTTACGATCCGAAGACGGACAAATGGTCGAAGTGGACGCTATTGGAGATGCCGCCGGAGGCGAAGTTCGACTTCGCCCGAAACGCCTGCTCGCAATGGCTCGTCGAAAAGGACGGCTCGCTGCTTCTGCCGGTCTACTTTGCCAAGTCGGCCAAGGTTCCCTTTTCTGTAACCGTCATGCGGTTCTCGTTCGACGGACGGACGCTGAGCTTCGTCGAACATGGCGACGAACTGAAGCTGAACGTGGTTCGCGGATTGTGTGAACCGTCGCTCGTCAAGTTCCAGGGACGCTACTACCTCACTCTCCGCAACGACCTGAAGGGATACGTTACCGCCGGCGACGACGGCCTGCATTTTGGGCCGATCAAGCTCTGGGCGTTCGACGACGGCACCGAGTTGGGGAGCTACAACACGCAGCAGCACTGGGTAGCCCATCGCGACGGACTGTTTCTGGTCTACACGCGGCGCGGGGCCGATAACGACGATATCATGCGCCATCGGGCGCCGTTGTTCATTGCCAGGGTCGATGCCGAAAAGCTAACCGTCCTTCGCAACACCGAGCGGGTGGTGGTGCCGAATCGCGGGGCCACGCTGGGAAATTTTGGCGCCTGCCGAATCGACGAAAACCAGTGCTGGGTGACCGTCGGCGAGTTCTACATCGGCACCAAACCCCACGCCCGCGGCGCCGACGGCAGCATCTTCGTCTCCCGCATAATCTGGGCGAAGCCGGACGGACGCTAGCCGCCAATTCGCTTTGGGTGGCACGGCCGGCTTGTCCAGCAGTGTTCTGGCGGGAAACCGCCGGAAACCGTGACGAACGCGGATCGGTATCGCCACCTGTCCCCCGGCAAGCCCAGTGATTTTTTGACCGCCATTGATTAGACGCTAGCATCGCCGAAAC
>CAZDHN010000471.1:0-5370 GCA_964505115.1 uncultured Planctomycetaceae bacterium | reverse complement strand
CGCACAGGGTAGCCAGGAGAAGGTCAAGCTGCTACTCAAACACGGCGCCGACCCAAACGTCAAGGATGAAGAAGGCCGAACGGCAATCGATTGGGCAAAAGCAGAAAAGCAGCCCGAGACGGTCGCCCTGCTCCAGCAAGGCAAGGCGCCGGGCAAGCAGACGCCCCCGGCTAGCGGCAAACCCGAAGACACGAAGCAAGCGAAGAACGCGCCAATCGTGGTCGCCGCCGACGGCCGGGGTGCTTACACGAGCATCACCAAGGCGGTTCTCGGGGCCAAACCGGGCGACACAATCATCGTGCGGCCGGGCGTCTACCGAGGCGGAATCGTCATCGACAAGCCGCTGAACATTTTCGGCGAGGGCCCGCGCAAGCGAATCATCCTGGAAAGTACCGATTCGGACTGCATCATGATGCGGGCCGATAAGGCCACGGTCAAGGGGCTTACGCTACGGTGCCGGGCAGGAAAAGATCAGCCCTTCCATGCCGTCGACATTCCGCAAGGCGCGTTGCTCCTGGAAGATTGCGACATAACCTCCAACGCCCTGGCCTGCGTCGGTATTCACGGCGAAAAGGCCAACCCAACTATTCGCGAGTGCTGGATACACGACGGCAGCGACGCGGGCTTGTTCATCTTCGAGAAGGCCAAGGCTACCATCGAGCAGTGCGCGATTTTCGCGAACACCCGGGCGAACGTGGCCGTGGCCAGCGGGGCCAATCCGCTGGTGCGAAACTGCCGCATCCACGACGGCTTGCAGGACGGCCTGTTTGTTTACGACAACGGCCGCGGCACCTTCGAGGATTGCGACATCTACCGCAACGCCGCTCAGCAGGTCTCCCGCGAGTCGGGTGGAAAGCCCGTGCTGAGGAATTGCCGGCTCGGCGACGACAGGTTCCTTTCGATCGACAGCGTGGAAACCAACCTGGGCGACGCCGACGACGAGGTCGATCCACACCTCGAAGAAATCATCCTGCGATTCGCCCAGCCCATGAAAACCGACGCCTGGTTCATCGCCCGGGCGGCCGAGAAATGGGGCCGGCATCCCGAGTTGATCGGCGAGAAATCGGCCGCCTTCCGCGACGACAGGACGTTCGCAATCAAGGTGAAGCTGAAGCCGGACACGAAGTACGCCTTCGGGCTGAATGAAGAAGGGAAGATGCACTTCCAGTCGGCCGAAGGCGTGCCGCTGGAGGCGACGATTATCTTCTTCCGCACGGGCTCGGTCGCCAAACCGTCGGTCGCCAAACCGCCAACCCCCAAACCGGCTGTCGAATCCCATTATATGTCGTTGTTCCTGGCGCTCGTCAAGGAGCCGAATGCGAAGAATTATCTGGCGTTTCGCGGGCTGGTGATGGCCGACAAGAGCTACGACCCCTACTCGAGTACGACCGACGACGTCATGCAGCTTGTCAACAAGAAGCGGTTCAATGCGGCAAACAAGAAGCTTTCGGCCGCCATGGCCGGTCTGATGCTCAGCCCCCGAGCGCACATCGCCGCCTCGATGATCGCCGAAGGAATGAAGGACGAGCGCGGCCGAAAGTTCGAGGAAGACGTCGCCCGAAAATGCATGATCGCGATTCTCGACACGGGCGACGGCACTAAGGCCAAGCCCTACCAGATAACGATGATCAGCGACGAATACGATGTGCTCGTTCGCTTAAACAAGAAGCGGACACGGCAAGCACTCGTTCCAGCGGGCGGAACTCACTACGACGTGATCGAGTGCGCCGACGGCAGGCAAATCTGGTTCGACCTCACCGGGATATACGGACGCCGCTAGTGGTCTGTCTTGGCCATGATGACGGGTGCCACTGCTGGCTTGTCCAGCAGTGCGAAGTACGATCGCTGCCAAGACACTGCTGGGCAAGCCAGCAGTGGCACCCTGTAACCACACATCAAACAGGATGTGACCGGCCGCTAGCCCGCATCAAGTATAAAAATCCCGCACCCGCATGATGCCGTCGAATCCGTCGGCCTTCAGCACGTCTTCCAGGCAGAGCATGGCCGGATGGTCGGGTTCGAGCAGCCGGTAGTTCCGCTTAACCGACCCCACGACCATGTCGAGCCCCAGCGGCATCGTCTTGGTGAGGAAGGCGCTTTCCAGCGGGCTTTTCACGGGCGACCCGTCCGCGCATTTGGGCGGCAGCATCACGGTGAAGTTGCTCAGGCCGACCGAGAAATGAACGCCGGCCAGGTCGGGATCGTCGTGGATCATTTTGACGGCCGTCACCAGCCGCTTTAGATTGCCCTCGGCATCGCTTCCGACGGGCGCGATTCCCGGATCGAAGATCAGATCTTCATTGGGGATGTTGCGGCCGCCGGCCCGGGCTTGGTCGGCCAGATGCTTGGCGGCCTGGTAGGTTTCGTCGGCCGTGTGGCAGGGGCCCGATCGGCCGTCGACCATCTGTTCGGAGATCAGCAGCACCGGCCTGAACGGCCGGACGGCATGGAGGTCGAACATCTCCAGCCGAAGCGGCGAGACGGAGTTGAGGATCGGCTTCGCGCCGCCGGCTCGGGCCGGATCGTAAGCCTCCAGCCCGGCCTTGGCGATTTCCGGATCGGGCGTGTCGATCGCCAACGGCTTGGCCGTCACGCCTTGGATCCGCGCGACCAACTCGGCCATAAACTCGGGCGAGCGCGGGCCGATGTTGATGTCGATGAAGGCCGCGTCCCGTTCGTCCTGGAACCGGGCCAGTTCGAGTAGCCCGTCGATGTCGCCCGACTCGAACAGCTTATTGGTCGAGGGAACCGAATCGTTTATCGATTCCCCGATGATCATCAAACCTTCAATTGCCACGTCGCGAAATCCTTTCCACTACTCGGCCAGTTTTCGGGCGGTGGCGACGGCGCCGCTGGCGTTGTCGCTGTAGCCGTCGGCACCGATCTCGTCGGCATATTGTTGGGTGATCGGTGCTCCGCCGATCATCACCTTGACCTTATCGCGGATACCGGCCTCCTTGAGTGCGTCGATAACCTTCTTCATCTCGGTCATGGTGGTGGTCAGCAATGCCGACAGGGCGATAACGGTGCCGTCCTTGCCCTTGGCCGCCTCGACGAATTTCTCCGCCGGCACGTCCACCTTCAAGTCGACCACTTCAAACCCACCGCCTTCGAGCATCGAGGCCACGAGGTTCTTGCCGATGTCGTGCAGGTCGCCCTGAACGGTACCGATGACAACTCGGCCGGCCGCTTCGACGCCCGCCGCCGCCAACTCCGGCGTGAGCAATGCGAGCGACATCTTCATCGCCCGAGCGGCAATCAGCAACTCGGGTACGAAGTACTCGTTGCACTCGAAGCGTTTACCGACTTCGTCCATGGCCGGGATCATGTGTTTAGTGAGTAATTCCGAGGGGTCGACCTTGGCTTCCAGGGCGGCCTTGGTGACTTCTTGGGCTTTTTTGGCGTTGCCGGTCAGAATGGCTTCGAACAGTTCCGCGGGATCAGACATGGGGTTCCTCCCATCAATTGCAAATTCGAGATGTCCACAAGACGATAATGATAACCTCCAAACCCGTGGGCGACTAGGCCCCCTCCAAGAGCGTTCAGATTCGATTGGCGCAGCCGGGGGGGCACCGCATGCCCTGCGTGCCGCCGTGTCTCCGCGCTAGAATCGTTCGTCTTCACTCCCCTGGACGGCGGTGGCCCGCAGCCTCCCGGTGACTTAGATCTCCGACCAGACGCCGGGGACGGGCACGGGGTAGCGGCCCTCGGCATCGGCCAGAACGGGCGGCTTGGTGTCGTAGTCCATGCTGTCGATATCGGCGTGGAACTGGAAGTTGGAAGCCATCGCTTCATCCCAGGTGATCATCTTCCCGGAATGGACGGCCGCCCGGCCCATCAGGTCGGCAACGTTCGAGTAGGCCGCCCGCTTGGTTTCGTTTTGCGGCTTGTCGTTGCGGATGCTATCCAAGAGCACGTTCCACTCGGCGTCCCAGGAATTGATCTTCTCCGGGGGCGTTTCCCAGGTGACGTTATCTTTGGCGATTCGCTGATCCTTGAAGATGTGCGTCGGTTCGCCCTTGCGTTGTCCGTAAGTGTTGAACTGGGCCGCGCACTTGGTTCCGTGGACGTAGGTGGCGAATTCGCGGTGGCAGTGTCCGCCCAGCCAGCGTACTACGTGGTAGGCCTTCGTCCCGTCGGGGAACGTCCATTCGATGGAGAAAGAGTCGAGTCCCTGCCCATGATCGACACTGTTGGCCGCCCGGCCGCCGACACCGTGGGCCGAGACGGGCCAGGCGTCCTTGATCCAGCAGAGTTCGTCAATCTGATGGACGTTCATCTCGGCGAACAGTCCGCCGGAGACCCAGAAGAACCGGGTGAAGTTTCGGATCTGCCAGAGCAGTTCGTCCTGTTCCGGCGGCTTCTTGCCCAGCACACCCACCGGATGCACGCGATAACCCCGGATGAGTTGGACGTCGCCAATCTCGCCGTCGCGGATTCGCTTGATCAACTGCTGGCGGTTATCGCTGTGTCGCCATTGCAGGCCGGCGGCAACCTTGAGGTTCTTCTTCTCGGCCGCCTCGCCGGCTTTCATCAACCGCCGCAGGCCGGGCACGTCGGGCGCGAACGATTTCTCCATGAAGACGTTCACGCCCTTCTCCACCGCATACTCCATTTGCATCGCACGGAAGGCGGCGAAGTTGGTTAGCATTGCCACGTCGCCCGGCCCGAGGCAATCGATTGCCTTGCGGTATGCGTCGAACCCGATGAACTGCCGCTCCTTGGGCACGTCGATCCGCTCGCCGAACTGTTTGCTCAGGGCCTTGTGCGATGCCTCCAGCCGGCGCTCGACCACGTCGGCCATGGCGACCAGCTTGACCGGCCCGTTGGCCGAGTTCATCGCGTTGCCGACCGCCCCGCTACCTCGGCCACCGCAGCCGATCAGCGCCAGCCGGATCGTGTTATCCTCGGCGGCATGCACCCGGGGAATTGTCACCCCGGCCAGCGCCGAGGCCGCGGCCACCTGCCCGGTGCGCGCCAAAAACTCCCGCCGCGAGGGTTTATGAGATTTCGTATGCGACGACTTCGGTTCTCGCTTCATGACTACTATCCCTCCGATTCGGTTAACGAGTTTTCGTGCCAGGCAGGCGTTTGGCTGGCGGGATGGAGATCTTCACGACACAAACGAACATATCAGGGCGCGCGGCCACTTTCAAGAGCAGTGACGGCATCCGGTGAGACTTGTCGATTTTGTCGGTTCTATGATTCCAGCCGTCTCCTCCATACTACTAACTCGAAGATCGTTAAGTTTTTGACAAAGATCGGCGATTAGTGGCCGGTGGGTTCTTGCCTGGGTGCGGTAGCACCGGTTTGGCTGGCGGCCCTGCCGCCCTATACTGCTAACCTCAAAGATCGTTAAGTTTCTGACAA
>CAZDHN010000470.1:0-5370 GCA_964505115.1 uncultured Planctomycetaceae bacterium | reverse complement strand
AGGATCGATCATATGCTGCGGCTGCGCGAGCTACAAGACGAGACCGCCGGCTTCCTGGCGTTCATCCCCTTGGCGTTTCATCCGGAGAACACGCAATTGGCCAACCTGCGGCGCACTTCCGGCCTGGACGACCTGCGCACCATCGCCGTGGCCCGGCTGATGTTGGACAACTTCGATCACATCAAGGCCTATTGGATATCGCTGGGCGTGGGCACGGCCCAAGTGGCCTTGGCCTACGGAGCCGACGACCTGGACGGCACGGTCCGCCACGAACTGATCCACCACGAGGCCGGCTCCCAATCGCCCGAGGCACTCACGGTCGACCGCCTCCGCCACCTAATCAGCGAAGCCGGCCGCACGCCCGTCCAACGCGATACGCTCTATCGCCCCGTGCGGTAGGATGGATCGAGGTCGCGCGAATTCTATAAAGCCGCGACCGTTGGTCGCGCACGGGACGAAGAAACGCTATCTTCCGAAGCTCTCGTCGCGACCAACGGTCGCGGCTTTATATGGCGGTGATTCGCCCCCTGATCCCTGGCCCCTGATCCTTTTGGGTGGTGATTGCTGGCAAGAATAATCCAACATTTTTGGTCAAACTTTTGGAAAAGGGCCATTTTGAGATTGCCTCAAAAGGCGATTCAGGCCAGAATCCGCGTTCCCTGGCAATAGGCTCGACCCAGCCCAGTGCTGTTCTCGCAAATAGACAGATGAAAAGGATTTCGTCCCGAATGGTACGCCCGCCGTCGTTCGGCGCCCTGCAAGAAGCACGGTAGTCGAAACCGACGTTGTACTGTTCGGGTTAAGTGCGGTGACAGGGAGGTCACCCTTTCGGCTCAATTCTCCTTCCTCTACACGGCCGGCATCCCCTCCGGTTTTTCGGGGCTCGGTCCGTGCGCGAAGCAGGAGCCTTGGCCCGACCTCCCGGCACCGGCGATGCGTTCCAAGCCAACAATTTTAGGAGGGACCCCATGGCTTGCCTGCAAATGGCCCTATTGGCGCTGGCCGTAACGAGCGGCGAAGAGCCGGTCCTATTGGATTTCTACGCCGATTGGTGCGCTCCCTGCCGACAAATGGATCCCACCGTGCGGCAGTTGACCGACCTGGGCTATCCGATCCGCCGAGTGAACGTCGATCGGAACCGGGCGCTGGCGGCCAAGTACGGGGTGCAGGGCATACCCTGCTTCGTGATGGTGGTCGACGGTAAGGAGGCGGATCGGGTGGAAGGCGCCACCAGCTTCGGCCGCTTGGAGCGGATGTGTCGCACGGCAGCGGCTTCTCGGCGGAAAACACCCGTGCCGGTCCGCTTGACCGGGGCGACGACACCCAAGACACCGGCCGTTCCAATCCCCGCCACCGCAAGCGATCCGCCCTTCGCCACCACCTGGCCCAAGGCTGCCGCGTCCGAAACAGTTTCGTCCGAAATGTCGACTAACGGTACGGCCGGCTGGCGGGTCTCCCCCGTGGCGTCGGCAACCTTGCCGCCGGCTTCCAGCGACGCGGGCGACAAGCGGTTCGATGCCCAACTTATTGCCGCCACGGTTCGGCTGCGGATCGAGGACGCCGGCGGGCGTTCCTGCGGCACGGGCACGATCATCGACGCCCGAAAGGGTGAGGCCTTGATTCTGACCTGCGGGCACATTTTCCGCGAATCCGAGGGCAAGGGGCCGATCGAGGTCGATCTGTTCGGCGCCGTGCCCGGCCAGAAGATACCCGGCCGGCTGATTAGCTACGACCTGAAGCGCGACGTGGGCCTCGTGGCCGTCAAGACACCCGGCCCGCTGACTGCGGTTCCGGTGGCGGCGGCCGGTTACCGGTTGAAGGCCGGCGATCCGGTAATTAGCGTGGGCTGCAACAACGGCGATCGACCGACGGCGCTGCATAGTCGGGTGAAATCGTTGGACAAGTTTCTCGGCCCACCCAACATTCAAGTGGCCGGACTGCCGGTCGAGGGCCGTAGCGGCGGCGGTCTGTTCTCGGCCGACGGTCTGCTGATCGGCGTGTGCAACGCGGCCGATCCGGCCGATCGGGAAGGGCTTTACGCGGCACTGGCCACCGTCCACGGGGAGTTGGAAAAGACGGGGCTTTCGTACGTGGTCCGGTCCGACGAAACCCCGCCCGCGCGGACGCCATTGGTCGCCATTGATCCGCCCGCCATGCTCAAGGAGATGCCCACCCAATCCGAGGCCGGGCGGTTGGCAACGGTCCGGCCGCGTTCGGACAACATCCAATCGACCTCCGCCCGCACCGACCGGTCCACAACGTTGGCCGCGCATGAGCAGGCGGCGTTGGATGAGATTGGGCGTCGTCGGGCTGAAGGCGCCGAGGTAGTGTGCATCATCCGCTCGCGTGCGAATCCCCACGCCAAGAGCGAGATCATCGTACTGGACGACGTCTCGCCCGAGTTCCTCAGACGCCTGCAAGCCTCTCGCTCGGCGCCGAACGCCAGATAGTCAACTTGACTGTTAGCCCGGTCGCCCGCGACCGGCATGGGGGCGATTTCTCGATATTCTTCCCATCGCAGGCGATGGGGCCAACACGCGAAATAGGCAACGGGCAGCATTGCTCTCAGAGCTAGCAGGGTGGAGAAGATAGGGAGAAGAGACAGGAGACAGCGCGGTCGAGGACTAGAGAACCTCGATATGATTGGTCAATTGGCCTGATCCGGAGACGGCCATGGCGGCGGTCTGTGCCAGTTGCTTGCAGTAATAGGTATTGCAGCGACCTTCTAGAAGCACACCGTCGTCACTGATTTCGACTCGAAGATCGCGCACGCCACCGACCGTTTTGCGAGAGACGGCTCGCTCGATCGAGGCAACCCGCCTCTCGATCAAGGCGGCCCGCCGTGCGGCCTCGGCCAGCGTTCTCGGCAAGGGATGATCGGCCGTGGCGACGGCAAACCCGATGCCGGCATGTTCGTGTTCCACGGGGTCCTCCTTTTCCCGCTGTCGTGCAAAAAAATCCGTTTGTCGACGACTGCGATTCCTTCCCGGGAACCGTCCTTGTTCCCATCCCAACAATCCATATGGTTATCGATCCCACGAATCGTACTTCAGAGCCAGACTGCACCGAACGCGCGATTTCACGGACAGCCGTTTCCAGGCGGCCGCCTATTGAACGTGGATCGAGTTAATTAGCTCGATGTCTTCACCTAGCGCCAAGATAAGTTCCTGGGCCAACTGCTTGTGGTAGAACTGTGAAACCGACCCGGAAATGACCAAGTTCCCGTTACACTGTTCGACGCACAGGCAGCGCAAGTCAAAAATCTGACTACCATTCAACGCCGACTGCGCACGCTCTTCAATGCTGCTTATTTCTGGCGACTCAGCCATTCCACACTAACCTTCCCTGGAGTAGTGTTCTTCCTTCGCAAGCCGATCAGCAAAGCCGCTTGGGCGGGACATGGGCAGACGAGAGCATAAGCTGCGAATCGCCCACGGCGGCTGTCGATTTTCCAATCCGTATTCTTCCTGTCAGTGGGGACCATCTCCCCGGCAAGGCGCTTGCCACGCCAATTAACCAGATCAGCGGCTAGCACCTCGAAGCTAAATCTAGCGGTTAGGCCCCGACGGCGTCAACCCCTGTACCCTGAAAATTGCCACAAGGATGATAATAATTGGAAAACGAACAGTCACCGTCGAGTCGGCGCGGAATTGACGGCGGATCAAGGCCGTTTTGCCGGAGAATCGGGCTTCGCCCTCGCTAATTGGCAATGCAACCGCCAATAATCGGGCGCTACCCCCGTAGCTTGCCGGCCGATTTCAGGTAGGCAATCACCTCGTTGGCCAACTCATCGGCCGACGCGGTCGACGCATCGAGCACCAGTTCGGCGTTCTCGGGCGATTCGTAGGGGTCGTCGATGCCGGTGAAACCCTTGATTTTTCCGTCCCGAGCCAACTTATAGAGACCCTTCGGATCGCGTTCTTCACACACTTCCAGCGGGGCATCCACGAAGACTTCAATGAAGTCACCCTCGGCCAAAGTGGCTCGGACCCGGTCGCGGTCTATCCGATAGGGACTGATAAACGCCGTGAGGGCAGTCATACCCGCATCGGCAAACAGCTTGGCCACCGAGCCGACTCGCCGGATGTTCTCCTCGCGATCCCGGGCCGAGAATCCCAGCCCGAATCGGGCCGCGAACTCCTCGCCATGCAACTCTTCGAGTATGGCTGGCCCGGCGTTCAGACCGTGGCGAATGTTGTCGCCATCGAGAACAAAGCTGCGCAGTGCCATTGAATGTAGCTTGTGGTCGACCAGATTGGCCAGGGTGCTCTTGCCGGAAGCGCTCAGCCCGGTAAACCAAACCACGCAGCCTTTCTGCCGGTTGAGTGCTTCCCGTTCCTCGCGCGAGACCGCATGGTCGTGCCAATGAACCTGAACTTGGGGATCGTCGCTCATTACGGAGAGAATTCCTACTGTCCGGCGTTGTCTGAATGGATCACCCGCCCTTGTGGGCCGCGCGATTATGCGGCGTTAGGGGTAGGATCCAGGATAATGCATCCATAATACGCCAGCCGGGTAACGCACGCAACGGCGGATTCCAGGCCTTGTTCTCCGGGTGTTTTGGGTGGAGTAACAGTCTTGTAGCTGGATTCGCAAGAATTCAGCCGGCCAGTGGCAGTCCATCCGAATTCTTGCGAATCCGGCTACCAGTCCATCCGAATTCTTGCGAATCCGGCTACTACTTCGTCGTAAAGCCATCTAGGATTCGCAAAGCCATTCCCGCGTTTGGGTCCTCCATATTGGGGTCGCCCGGTTATCGCGACGCGGCTACAATATGGCGTTACTTTGTGGTAATGGTGTTCTAACCAGCAAGAAAGACGCATGAACCCGATAGACACGATTTCGCCCGGTATCGCCCGACCTTCGGCACCAGTCGGCCTGAATGCCGAGACACTGTTTGACAAGTGCGTGGCTTTGGCCCGGAATTTGTGGTGGAGTTGGCAACCGGAGGTAATCAACCTTTTTCGCGACCTGGACCCAATCCGCTGGAGGCAGTTGGATCACAACCCAATTGCCCTGCTCTCGGAATTCACGCCCGAGCGGCTGGAAATGCGAGCGGCCGAGTTGGTCTTGTTCAGCCGCATCAATCACGCCTACCGGCGGCTGAAGGAGTATTTGTCCAAGAGTGCGGTTTGGGGCCGAACGCACGCCGGCGTGCTGGGATCCAAGCCGGTCGCCTATTTCTCGCTGGAGTTTGGGGTCCACGAGTCGGTGCCGATCTATTCGGGTGGTTTGGGTGTGCTTTCGGGCGATCATATTAAGAGTGCCAGCGGGCTGGGTGTCCCGCTGGTGGCGGTCGGATTGTTCTACGTCCAGGGCTATTTCAAGCAGCATTTGGAAAACGATGGTCACAAAAGACAGGCATCCCAC
>CAZDHN010000469.1:0-5370 GCA_964505115.1 uncultured Planctomycetaceae bacterium | reverse complement strand
TTCGATAGGGCGAACTGACGTTGGACGCCTGGATCGTAACGATTTCACCGATCTGCCCGTCGCGGACCCGCTCGACGGTTTCACGGCGTGTCGGGCCGTACCGGTTGCACAGCCCGGAAACGACGGCCAGACCCTTCTGCTTGGCCTTTTCACAAGCGGCCGCCACGGGTTTGAGTCCCGGCGCGTCGAGCGAGTGGGGTTTTTCGCAGAAGACGTGCTTCCCGGCGTCGACGGCCGCCGTAAGATAGGCCGGATGGAAGTGCGAGGCGCAGGCGATCAGCACCACGTCGATATCGCTGGCGAGCACCTTTTGGTAGGCGTCGAAGCCGACGAAGCAGTGGTCGTCGTCGACCGCCACTTGGTCGGGTTTGATCTTCTTCAACCGCTGGCGACTGCCTTGCAGCTTGTCGTCGAAGATGTCGGCCAGGGCCACCAGCTTGATGTCCTTGCCGGCGTTCATGGCGTTGCCGGCCGCGCCGGAGCCACGCCCTCCGCAACCGATCAGGCCGATTTTGAACCCGCCTTGGCCGGCCGCGTGCGCCCCTCGTGCAATGGCCAGCGAGCCGGCCACCGCAGCCGACCGCTTGAGAAACGCTCGCCGCGAGCTTTGCGCTGTCTTCTTGTCGCCGCTGGATCTGGGCATGTCGTCTCCTAATCTTTCACGTCGGCGTCGGTTGGAATGTAGCTGGTGTCTTCGGTAAGGCAGAGGAGGTCGAGCCGGGGCGTGTTTGCCGGGCCGGAGGAGCCTTCGCGAGCGTAGATGCGAAAGACGAACGGGCCGGGTTTCAGGTTGAATACGATCGGGCTGCCCGGCGGCGGAGAGGTCGAGCCGCCACCCCGACCGGTCCAGTGCCACTTGGTGCCGGCCGTGCCGCAGTTGCCCAGCACTTGCCGGCCGCGGAGCGTGACATCCTCGCCGGGCACGACGAGGCCGAACGACATATCGCCGCCCCGCGGATAGCGAACGCGGCCCCAGAGCGTCCACTGGCCCTTGTGTGGAATCTCGACGCGGTACTCGCAATACCACGGCTGCTTCGCCGCAACGGCCGGACTGTCGGTGCAGGTGATGAAGTCGCCCAGCGCCTCCTCGTCCTTGACCTGGCAATCGGCCCCTTTAGCCATCTTGCCGACGCAGGCAACGCAATCCTCGGCCTGAATCCACATCGTTACGAGTTTGCGCGGCTCGAACACCGCCCCGGATAGCAGCTTCTTGGCGGCTTCGATGTCGAGTGTTGGGAAAAAGAGCGTGGTGCGGCGGTTGCTGATCGGCACGACGGTCTTGCCGCCGGCTGTCTCCAGTTTGACGGGCGTGTCGGGAAAATCGAGGGCCTTGACGTCCTTCGTATCCAGGGTGAGCGTGCCTTCGTTGCCCTGGTAGTGCCAGACGGTGGCCACCGCGCCACCCTTGTGCGGGCCGACAAAGGCGCGAACGTCGTGCGTGCCGCCAACCTTCGGCAGCCCCTCGACCGGGACGAAGTCGGGCAGTTGTCCTTCACCGTTGTCAAGCATGATGAAGTCCTTCTGCCGCTCGCGAAGCATCAGGCAGGTCTCCCGAGGCACCTTGCCGCCCAGCCGCAACGTTTCGTAGGTCCGCACAATCGCCAAAATGCCCGGGCTGAGCGGGTGCCCGGTGAGCACGGCGTGGCTGGTTTGCAGCGAGATGGGCGCGTTGTAGGCCAGCGACTTGCACATCAGGTATTCGATCTCGTCAAGTTGCAGGCCGTCGAACTCCAGGCCGCTGGAGTGCTTCCGCTTGGTGTACAGGCCAAACCAGCCCAACTCGCCGGGCGTCATCTCGTCGATCAGCCGGTTGGCGCTGCGGACCGAGCGGTCGATGTGGTCCTTGCAGGTGGGGAAATCCTTGATCGTGCCGCCCGCATGCAGGTAGGCGAGCTGCGTGCCCGGGTACTGGTCGATGGTGCCGGAACAGGTAAACGAGTTCCAGACGCCATGATCGAAGCCGCCGCCCTTGTGTAGCAGGGGCCGCTTGGTGAACTTGCGCATGGCCGTGGCGTGCGCGTTGGCGGAGTAGTAGTTGTATCGGGTTCGGGGTACGTCTTCGCTGCCGTCGAAGTAGACCATATCGAAGCCGGCCTCGTTGAAGACCTTGGCCAACCGGCCGGCCACCTCTTCCATCAGGTCGGTGTCCTGGTCGATGATGTAACCGTTGATACAGCCGTCGACGCCGTAATGGCGGCACTCGGTTTGGGCCTTGTGTGCCGCGGCCTTTGTACCCCAGCTTCCCCGCTTGCAGCCGAGGAAAGTGTCCCACTTGCCCTCGGGTCCGATGGTCTCGAAGCGGATGATCTCGTCGTCGATAATCACTTCCTGGTGCTTCGAGACGTGCCCTTCCCAGACCTTCTTCTTGCACGCCGGGCTGCCCGGCCACTGGCTCAGGTCGGTCGAGGCGCGGATTTCCGTGGCCTTCGCGTCCAGATCGCCGGCCAGCGTGGCCGTCATGTCGACCCAGAAGCGGCGGTCGGGTATCGGCGTAACGTAAGTGTCCCGCTTCGCCACCTTCGACACGAACGTATGCATGCCCACCAGAATGCCGTGCTCGTGCAGCTTGTCTATCGTGCGGCGGAGACTCTTGATGCCGTCGGGATAGCGACTCGTGTTGAACGGGTAATGGCCGGCGCTGGTACACCAGGAGCTGAAGCCCATCATCACCTGCTTGAATCCGGTCAACTCGCAGCACTCGATTACCTTGTCGACATCCTTCTCGCTGAAGCTGAGGAACATGTACGACTGGCGGGCGATTGGCAGGTCGCGCGACTGAACGCCGGCCGCATTGGCGTTACGCGGCGAATCGAAGGCCACCGCCATCTTCTGCAAAAGAGGCTTTACTTCAGCCGTGGGAGCCGCCAGAAAGGCGACCGTCGTGCCTTCCAGTTTCGGGCCCGGCTCGTCCTGCGTGAAGGTCCTTATCAGCGCGTGGCCCTTTCGCGGGCTGCAAGTGCCTCCGGCTTGCAGGTTGACACCGCGAAGGCAGATCGTGTACTCGTCGTTCCAGGCCGCCCCAAGGCGCGAGCCGGCGTGCTCGGTAATGTCGACCGCCAGTTGGGCCGGTGTCAGGTGCGACGGCCGCACGCCCTCGACTTTTAGCAACTTCAGCCCAATCCAGTCGGGCGCGCTGATGACGGCGTAGGTGAGTTGCGTATCGCAATCGGCAAATCCGACCACCAGCCGGTCGCCTTCGAACGAAAGCCGATTAGCGCGGCGTGTCTTGCCCTCCACCAGGGCGGTCGAAAGGGGAAGCTTCGCCTTGACCGTGCAATACTCTTTGCCGGTAGCCTTGTCGACGAACGATTGCCAGACGGCCTTCTCGCTCAGCACGGCTTTGAAGCGGGCGTTCTCAAGCACAACGTCGGCCGCCGTCCCCTCGACGGATGCGATCAGCGCCAGTAGAAGAGTAGCCGACAGTGTCCTGAACATGATGAATTCCTTGTTGGCGGGTCGGTTGGTGGGATTACTGATCTTGGCATTGCCAATGCGCGGATCAAGGGGTTCCGCAGGGGAACCGGGCCTCGCTTTCGGTCATTGGCTATGTGAGAACCAATAAAGGGAAACCTCGCCCATACATACTATTACGAAAACGGCCCGGATTCCACAATACACTCGGCCGGAAAAAAAGAGAATTCGCGTAATGCGGCGATGGAATGCACCCCCCGGGTGAGCGTGAGGTGGCCATGTCGCGTCGCTGGCCAGAATAGCCGCCGACGGAAGCCGGCGGTTGCGTTGCGATACGCTCGTACCATCCACGGGAACTCTTATGCCTGCCAACCGCCAGCTTCCGCTGGCGGCTATTGCCGAGGCGGTACGATCTGGTTTGACGAATGCTTGCCGCGGCGAAAGAGATCGCGCCGACGGGCAATCGAGAATCACCCAACCGACGCCCAAAGGCCGCGGTCAATCGCGAGGTTTGCTCGCCGCGGTCGCGTAACGCCGCGTATCAAGACGAAAGCGAGCCAAGGACGCCGCGCTGGAGAACATGTACACCCGACCGTTGTACACGGCGCAGAAAGCGGTCCGGCCGGGTATGTAGCGGTTCTCGTCAACGATCAGTGTCGGATCGAAGCCGGAAATAGCGGGTGCGTAGCGGTCGGGATTGGCTCGAAATCGCGCCCGCTCGTCGCTGCCGGAGAACCGGTAGGTCCGACCCCGATGGACCTCGGTCAATAGCGAATCGCCCCGTGCCCAGGATTCCTTCTCACCCAGCCGGACCGGACAAAAACCGTCCAATCCGAGTGGGGCTGAATCGACTGGTCGCGGTACGGCCACTGGCTCGGGAGCCGGTTCGGCAACCGGGCCAGGCTGTCTGGCTTCGGGAAGCCCGGCAGGCCGGGCTCCGAGCGGCTGCGTCAAAGGCGCCACCGGCGTCTCATGCGACACCGAGCGCACCGGCCGTGACTTCAACTGCGAGGAGCCAACCGCGGCCTCCAAGGAATCCGCTTCCAGGGAATCGGTTGCCCAGAACTCGTGACGAAGATCGTTCTTCCGGTCGGGCCGAACCGCGCCCACCCACTCGGCCGGCTCCCGCAAAGCGTTCGAGGGCGCCGTGCGAGCACTTCCGTCCAACGGCAGGCCGGGCAAGGCTCCATCTTCCTTGGGTAGTAACGGCGAACTCGGGTCCGTCGGCAGGCCGGGCATCGAAGAGGGGTCCGATTCGCTGGGAATCCCCGGCAAAGGCAAGCCCTGCTCGGCCGGAACCTCTTCGAACAATGGACGTTCCGGCTCGGTCGGCATCTCGGGTTGTTCCTCAATCTGAATCTTCTTGCCCGGCGGCAGAATCCCCTCCTCGGCGGGCTTTCCCAAAGGAGGTTCATCAAGCTTCTCCAGGGGAGCCAGGGGAGCCAAGGGAGCCAAGGGAGCCAAGGGAGACTCGGCAGGCAATCGCTGACCGCCCGGTATCGGCCCGCTCGCTCTCGGAGCCTCCGGGACTTCGCTCGCCTTGGGAAAGGGAAGCTTCTCGGTGCCCACCGGTGTCGGCAGTACCTCGGCACCGATCGATTGTGGAAACGTTTTGTCGACCCGCGGTTCGCCGCGCCACTCGCGCCACTCACGTGGGAAGTAGCCGAACTGCGCGGCGTGGGGAACACATATACCCACCCCACAACACTCGCCCTGAAGGTGGACTCCACCACTTGCCGATCGCCCGGACCAGACCAGAAGCGAAAGACAGATGCCCAACGTCAGCCATACAATTTGTCTCTTGCCGTCCATTGTTCCCCCTGTTTCTGTAAGGCCGCGACCAGTTGTCGCGGTTATTATTTGTTTACCACCACAAGCTATCAATAGCTGCCTTGGTTGGCGTTGCGGTTGCCTAGTTGTTGGAAGTTGCGGAGGGTGGAGACGCCCAGGCCGGCTATG
>CAZDHN010000468.1:0-5381 GCA_964505115.1 uncultured Planctomycetaceae bacterium | reverse complement strand
ATCGGTGTGAATGGTCTCCGGCAACGAGCCCGTGTAACGCACCTCAAGGGTATTTTTGCGCTGCTCGGCGCGCGGCCGCATCATACTGGCCACGTCGGCAACCGTGGAGGACAGGCGGCACGGCCCCGGCTCCATCACCATCTTGCCCGCCTCGATCTTCGAGAGGTCCAAAATGTCGTTGATCAGTTGCAGCAGGTGCTCGGCGTTACGCCGCACGGTCGTCAGGAAGCTCTTGCGGTCGGCGGCGGCGAGTGAATCGCCCATCAGGAGATCCGTGTACCCCAGGATCGCGGTCATTGGTGTGCGGATCTCGTGGCTCATGTTGGCCAGGAACTCGCTCTTGGCGCGATTGGCCAGGAGGGCCTGCTTTGTCTTCTCGCGAAGCTTCACTTGAACTTCGGCATCCAGGATGACCTTTGAGGTCGTTTCCGCCAGATTGCACAGGAAAGCGTCGTCTTCTTCCGAAATCGGGTGCTTGGCGAACGTCGCCAGCACGCCGATCGGTTCGCCGTTTTCATCGCGAAGCTTGTAGCCCGCGAAGGAGACCAATCCCAGGCTTCTTGCCCAATCGTGATTGTGGATACGTGGATCGATTGTCACGCTGTTGGTCAGAAAACACTTGTCCTGGCCGCTGGCTATCCGGCCGATCTTGTAAGCCCCGACAGGTACGCGTCGGTGACCTCCGTCGATATGGGTGTAGCGTCCCGAACTCGATACTAGATGAAGGCACGTTTTGCGATTACTACATACGTGATGTTCCTCCGCGGCGTCGGCATGAATGCATCCGGCGTCACAGAGGTCGGAGGGTTTCACGCTCCAGATGCGACAGAAGTCCAGATCCAGGAGTTCCACCGCCGCCTCGGTGATTCTCTTGAACTTGTCCTCCGGCGATGCGGGGAGGAGCAAGTCCTCACGAAGCTGATTGACGCCCTCCAGTCGTCGCAGCGAGTGTGCTTTCCGCTGTTCAGCCATATTCCGCTCGGTGATGTCGCGCACCGTGGACTGCAGCAGCGCCTGCCCGGCTACTTCCATCCTGGTGAGCAATACCGTGGCGGGGAAGACCTCGCCGCCGAATCGCTTGTGGGTCCACTCGAAAGAGTGAGAGCCTTCGCGTATGGCCGTCTCGATCAACTCCTTGGCCTTCTCGGCTGAAGGACGCCCGTCCGGCTGCACTTCCGGTGACATATCCCAGGGACCGAGCGAGGTTAACTCCGTCTCGTCTGCGACGCCGAACATTTTCACGGTCGCCGGGTTGCCGGAGGTGAACTTCCACGACGGAGGGGCGATGGTCATGATGGCGTCCGACGAGTTCTCGAAGAGGGTGCGGTGGCGTACTTCGCTGTCGCGCAGCGATTCCTTCGCCCGGCGCTCGTCGGTCTGGTCGCGAAAGACCAGCACCACGCCGGTGACTTGGCCCTTCTCGTCCCGGATGGGTGCCCCGCTGTCGGCGATGGCGAGCTCGGTGCCGTCGCGGGACAATAGCAGCGTGTGGTTGGCAAGGTTCACGAGCACCCCGTCGCGTATGACGCGAGTGATAGGGCTATCGACCTCGGCTCGGGTCTCTTCGTTGATGATACGGAAGACCTGCTCCGAGAGCTTGCCCAACGCCTTCGCCTCGCTCCAGCCGGTGAGCCGCTCGGCCACGGGGTTCATTCGGGTGACGCGGCCCGCGATGTCGGTCGAGATCACGCCGTCGCCGATGCTGTAGAAGGTGGCGCGGATTTCCTCCTCGACTTGCCGCCGCCGGCGCTCGGCGCGAAACAGGTTCTTGTAGAGGCTCTTCTGCCGAAAGCTGAACACGAAGGCGGCCAGGGCGCCGGTCACCAGCATCGACAGAGCGGTGAAGAGGAGGATGAATCGGCCGCGGTGTCTGGCTTCGGCAAAGATCTCATCCGCGTCCACCTTGGCCACCATGAACCAGGGCGAGCCCGGCACGGGCAGAATCTCCGCCAGCACTTCCACGCCGCGATAGTCCGGGCCCTCGATCTCTCCGGCGTGTCCGAGGGCCGCCCAGACCGCCGGAACGTTGGCGCGCGAAAGCGGGACACGCACGGTCAGGGCCGGGTCGGACTGGTGGCGCAGCTTGTTCAGAAACAGTATCTCGTTGCCTTCCTTGCGAACCAGCAGGGTCTCGGCGCTGTGGCTGGGCGTGGGCCAGGATTGAATGAGTGGATATAGGTTCTTCCCTGGGACGGACCGTAGGATTAGCACGGCTATCGGGCGGTTGTTCAAGTCCGGAATCGGGGCTGCTACGTCGAAGTGCACCTGGTTACAGATTTGGCAACGGAAGAGATTGCCAAAAACCACGTCGCGCGCACGGACCGCCCGCGTGACCAACTGCTTCGTTTCCGATCCCAGTTCGTGCTGACGCGGATTGAGCGAGAAGAGCATTTTTCCGTCCTTGCCGGCAACGATCACATTCTCGTAGCCGTAGGACTTGCAAATCAACTCCATGTTCTTCTCAACCTCGGTTCTCAAGGCCGCATCGCCCGAAGCCGTCAACCAGCGGCCAACGGCGGAGCGAAGGAAAGCCCTCCTGGAATGCACGCGGGCATCGCTTGCCCGCTCGCTTCGCCATTCGGCGAGCTGGTTGGCCTTCAGCTCGGCGATGGCTTGCAGCTCGTTCTGTTTCTGGCTTCGGATGGCTTGTACTTCGTGGCGGTAGAGCCAGTACCCGCCAGCCGACAGCGTCAGGGCGGCCACGCCGAACAGGCCGATCAAGGACCATTTCCAAACGCGGTTGCATGTTTTGTCGTTCATCGTCGTGCCCCTTGAGAGGCTTCGGACCGCAGTGATACCCGCCCGGGATCGTCAACGACCAGCCAACGGCCCGCGGTACAAATACCCGCCTTACTCGCTGCCATCCGGAGATTTCTCGGACGGTGGGGGTGACTCCGCCCAATCTCCGCATCTTCGGTAATATACCATATCATTGTGGTAAACTACGGTAGCTGGCCTTTTGGGACTGGTTTTGCGGGGGGAGTATGAGTTTGCTACTACTTTCGCCATAATACGAACAGCTGTAGATTTTATAGTATTAGGCCACGCCGAATGAGTGTTGGAAGAAGCTGAAACCTCGCGTCGTCAGACCAACCCCGAGCGCCGGACGGCGCCGCGGGGCCAATCTAACCCGGAGGCGCACGCCGTGAAGAAGCGCACGAAAACTTCAGCGGATGATGCCGAACTGCGTCGCCGAGCGGAATCGCGGATCAAAAAGAGGGAGAAGGCCCAAGCGGCCCGTCCCCAGACTGTGGAAGAAACGCAGCGGCTCGTCCACGAACTGCAAGTCCACCAGATCGAGCTGGAGATGCAGAACGACGAACTGCTGCGCTCGCGGGCAGAGGTCGAGTCGCTCCTTGCCCAATACACGGATATCTACGACTTTGCCCCCGTGGGCTACTATGCCCTGGGGCGCGACGGAACGATCCGCCGGGTGAACCTGACCGGGGCGAGCCAGTTAGGAGTGGACCGCTCCGCGCTGATGAACCGTCGCTTCGTTCGGTTCGTTTCCGAGGCCTACCGCCCCGCCTTCAACGCCTTCCTCGACAAGGTATTCGCGGGCCATGCCAAGGAGACCTGCGAGATCATGCTCCGGAAAGAGGGGCACGAGCCCATCTGGGCGCACATCGAGGCAAGAGCCAGCTCGGGTGGGCAGGAGTGCAACGTCTCGGTGCTGGACATCACCGAGCGCAAGCGGACTGAGGAGTCGCTGTGGGAAAGCCAAGAGTCTTATCGCGCACTTGTGGACAATACCATGCTTGGGATTGGCGTAATGGATACCAATCACAGAATCATCATGGTGAACCCAGCACTTGCCAACCTGTTGAAGAAGCCCACCGCTGACTTTGTGGGCAAATACTGTTTCAAGGAGTTTGAGAAGCGGGACGAAATCTGTCCACATTGTCCCGGGGCGCGGGCCATGGTTTCCGGCAAGACCGAGGAGGTTGAGACCCAAGGCGTGCGAGATGACGGCAGCCGTTTCTGCGCCCATAATCGTGCCGCCCCATTCTTTGGTCCAGATGGCGTGTTGAAAGGATTCATCGAGATGATTGAAGATATCGATGAACGCAAGCGGGCGGAGGAGGAGATTCAAAGCCTGGCGAAGTTCCCATCCGAAAACCCCAACCCCGTATTGCGCATCGCCCGAGACGGCACGCTGCTCTACACGAACCAAGCCGGCTTGAGCCAACTGTCGGAGTGGCAGTTGCAAGCCGGCCAGCCAGTCCCGCCCATGCCGCGGGAGGTCGTTCTGCAGGCCCTGGACAGCGGGTCGACGCAATTGCTCGATGTGGATTACCGCGAGCGGGTGTATTCGTGCTACGTCACGCCGATTGTTGATGCCGGCTACGCCAATCTGTACGGCCGCGACGTTACCGAGCACAGGCGGGCGAAAGAGGACCTCTTGCAAAAAAACGCGCTGTTGTCCGCCCAACAGGAGGTATCTATTGACGGCATCTTGGCGGTTGACGGCGACGACAACGTGATCTTGCGCAACCGACAATTCAACGAAATGTGGGAACTTCCCACCGAACTAAGGGAGTCGAAAACCGACTTGCCCGTTCTGCTATCGGTTCAAAGCCAGGTTGTCGACCCCGACGCGTTCTTGGAAAAGGTGCGCTACCTTTACGATCACCGGCACGAAACGAGCCGCGACGAAGTTGCCCTGCTGGACGGCAGGGTATTTGACCGCTATTCCGCTCCCATGTTCGGGCCGGACGATCAATACTGCGGGCGGGTTTGGTACTTCCGCGACATGACCGAGCGCAAGCGCGCCACTGATGCTTTACGCCGTGCCGAGGAGGAAAAAGCGGCCATTCTTGACGGAATGAACGATGTCATCGTCGAGTACATAGATCCTGAGATGCGCATCATCTGGACCAATGCCGCGATGCACGAGGCCTTCGGCAAATCGACCGGCAGCCTCGCGGGTCAGTACTGCTACGAGGCGGTGCAGCGACGCAGCACACCCTGCGTGGATTGCACGGCGGTCAAGGCGTGCCAAACGGGCCAGCCGCACGAAGGCGAGGTGACTACTCCCGATGGCCGGAGCTGGGTCGTGAGGAGTAATCCGCTCAAGGATGCCGCCGGACAGGTGACGGGCATTGTCCACATGGCAATGAATATCACCGAGCGCAAGCGGGCCGAGGAGGCGCTACGGCAGAGCCAAGGAAAACTCAACGCCATGCTGAGCTCCCTGCCCGACCACATAAGTATGATGGATAAGGACCTGAACATCTTGTGGGCCAACGATACCGCCCGGCGCATGTTTGGGGACGACCTAGTCGGCAAAAAATGCTATAAGGCGTATCATGGCAGAGAGACCCCATGCGAGCCTTCTCCCTGCGTCGTGCTCAAGTCATTCGAGGACGAAGCGTCGCATA
>CAZDHN010000467.1:0-5407 GCA_964505115.1 uncultured Planctomycetaceae bacterium | reverse complement strand
AAGTTGGAGTATCACGATCCGAAAAAGGGTGCCACTGCTGGCTTGTCCAGCAGTGTCTTTGCGGAGTTCGTGCTTTGCACTGCTGGGCAAGCCAGCAGGTGGCACCCAAACGTCAATCGAGCAGGCCGATCAGCGCCGGCAGTATAAGTCTGGCGGCGCGGGCTCGATGGCTCAGGCAGGCTTTGACGACCGGGCCCAATTGGCCGAATGTGCGATGATACTCCACGATCTCGAACAACGGGTCGTAGCCGAACCCGTGCTCGCCGCGCGCCGCGAAGAGGATGCGGCCACGGCAGGAGGCCTCGGCTTCGGCCCGGATCGCGCCGGTCGGGTCGGCAAGGCAGATGTGGCAGACGAATTGGGCGGTTCGCTTTTCCAGCGGCGTCCGGGCCAGTTCATCCAGCAGCCGGCGGTTGTTCGACTGGTCGTTGGCGTCGGGGCCCGAGTAGCGAGCCGAAAGAACGCCGGGCCGGCCGCCCAGCGCGTCGACGGCCAACCCGCTGTCGTCGGCCAGCACCCAACCTTTTAGATGGCCTGCCTGTTCGGTCGCCTTCAGCACGGCGTTGGCGGCGAAAGTTGTTCCGGTCTCGGCAACGTCCAGCGCGTCGGGAAACTCGTCCGGCGCATCGGGCAGATCGGCCAGGGTTAGCAGTTCCAGCCCGGCCGGCGCGAAGAATCCGGCCAACTCAAGCCCCTTCTTCCGATTGCCCGTCCCTAGTACCAACAGCGGAGCCGTGAGCTTTGAGCCATGAGCCTTGAGCCCTTTGCAAGCCACATTCTTTCTTGCCTCACTGCTCATAGCTCATAGCTCATAGCTCACTGCTCACCTGCCGTCGGCGATCGACCGCTTGGGGACCTGCACGAGGATCGGCTGGATGTCGAAGGGAATGCCGGCCAGGGTCTTCGGCTGCATTGCGCCGGCGGGCATGCCCGGCGCCGCGGTCTGGCTGGCGGCAAAGGTATTCATGACGGCATGCACGTTCGGATTGATCTCGGTTCGGCCGGCCAGATGCGCCGAAGGCGTGCCTACCGATTGGAAACTACCCACCGTGACAATGCTGGCGTAGCGGTCGTGGAACTCGTATGCATCGTACCCCTTCATTCGCAGCGATTCGGTTAGCCGGTGTGCCTTTTCGGCGGCCTTGGCAAGCAGGCTGTCCTTGATCTTGGCGCCGTTCTTGACCTTCTGAATCTCGTCCTGCTTGATGGTTGTCCGCCCGGTGAAATGGGCTACCTGAACCGTGTACTTGCCCGGACAATCCAGCAGACCGTGCTTAACCCCCTTGTTCATTTTCAGCACCAAGTCATCGACCCCGTTGGTCACAAAGTATCCCTTGGGAAGCAAGGGGTTAGTGGTAACGAAGGCGTGTCTCATCGGGCCCTTTTGCTTCTCGCTGTCGGAAGATTGTGCCTGTTGCCGGACCTGCTCCTGGAGCCATCGCCATCCGGCCAACGAGCGGTTGGTGGCGCGGCCGTCTCCCAGTTCGAGACATTCCGGGCTAGAGGCTTTCAGCTTCTGGAGGATCTTTTGGCCTTCCGGGTCGTCGACGGCCGGATAATCGCCAACCAGCACGGCCGTTTCGGACAACTCACTGCCGCTCTTGTATCGCATCCGCAGCGGTGCTCCCGTCGGATCGATGCCGCGCCCTTGCGCGTGCTTGCCGAAGTCGAAACGCACCTTGTGACTGTAGGCCGGCAGCTTGTATCGCTTTCGCAGTTCCAGCACCAGTTCGTGGGCCTGTTGATCCGCCCCTTCTCCGGAGAAGCTGCAAGCCATTATCACCCAGGGGCCGTTCTTTTCGCCCAGCGCGTAATCCTTGTCGGGGTCGGCCTCCATCCGCTTCAATACCATCAGCTTCTCCCAGGGCGGCGCGGCATTGGCCGGCGGGGCCGACAACCCGGCACAGACAACGCAGAGAACCATGGCCCGGAACGTCCCTTTTCCACTCATCATCAACTCCCGTCAGGATTTACAGGGCGGCAGGGCCGCCAACCAAACCGGTGCTACCGCACCCAGGCAAGAACCTGCTCCGTTGGTCGCTGAACTTTGTCAAAAACTTAACGACCTTTGAAGTTAGTAGTACAGCGTACAGAGCGGGCGAAGTTTAGCAAAACCTCGCGAGCAGGGCCAGAGAGGATTTGTGGCGACTGCAAGGCACGGCGCAGGAACACGTTTGTAGCTGGATTCGCAAGAATTCAGCCCGTGAGCGTAAATTCGTCTGAATTCTTGCGAATTCAGCTACCAATGTGTCACCGATCCATTGAGGTTCCGCAAACCCGTTCCTGCGCCCTGCAAGGCACGGCAAGGTGCCTTTTTTGTGAATATTACCCAGCCCCCCAGATTGTCTTTGATGCCCACGGCGCCCATTCGTAACCTAGGGTTTGTTATCGGTACGTCTATGCGCGGGCCACGCCTGCGCGGCGTTGCAATCGGTGCAACTGTAACACTTTGACCAGATTCAAGAACCAGCGTGACAGGAAAGCCCGACCAACTGCCGGATGGACTGCCTGACCACGGTTGACCAGCCGGCAAACGGCTGATCTGATGAGTATTGCTAATCGAATGGATTCTACTGGATCAATCGATTATCCAACCGCATCCCAACTTGGAGTAACAAAATGAACCGTTCAAGAATACCGAGTCTGCTTTGTGCCTGCGGTGTCGCGCTGGCGACGCTGGGAACACCCCTTGAGAACGGAACCTGCCTTGCCCAATGCACAAGCTGTGGTGTAGGGTACGGAACCGCTTCGGCCTTGACAACCTACACGCCGGCCTACACGCCGCGACCATCGCGGAGGGGACCCGGCTACAACATACCGGCCTGCGTGACCTGCAAACCGCGGTCGTACCTGGCGGTGCCACGGGCGATGCCGCAACCTGCCGTCTATGTGCCGCCACAAATGCAGCCCTGTTCGTTGCCGACTTGCACGCCGACGTATTGCACGCCGACGTATTGCACGCCCACCTGTGATCCGTGCGGCGCGACGTCGGCGACCTGTTATCGGCCGGTGACCGCTTATCGTCCGGTAACCACTTGGGTGGCTCGTCCGAGCCTGGTCCCCTATATTTCCTACCGGCAACCCTGGACGGTGACGGCCTACCCGACGTATGCCTATTACGGCACAACGTACGCCGCGCCGGTCACTTCCTGTGTTTCGGGATGTACTTCCCGTGCGTCGAACGGCATGTCTGGATGCAGTTCCCGCGTCGCGCCGCCACCGGCGGCGTCGGCATCGGCGAGCGCCCCTTACTATCCGGGCGCGTCGAATTCGGTTTCTCCAGCCGACGTCACGCCGAGCCTACCGTCCGCGCCGGCTGCCCCGACTGCCGACAGTCCGGCGCCCAAGACATTCGAGAAGCCGATACCGCCGGAACCGGAACCAAAGCCGCGTTCGACACTGAAGCCGATTCCGGAGAACGAAACGCGGAATACTCCGGCGACGCCGAGGCTGATCGACCCGTATGGCCGAACGACCTCGCTGCCGATCCGGCAGGCCTCGTATTTTCGCACGATTCCCAATACGCCCCAGCCGGTCGCCCAGCCTCTCGACAATGGCGGCTGGCGCGCGGCGAGCGATTGATTAGCCGGGCAACGCGGTCGGTTGCGGTATGTGTCCGTTTTGATGTATTCCCAAGCGGACAGGATTGACAAGATTTACAGGATGAAAAGAATGGGGGCTTGTTAATCCTGTAAATCTTATCCAAACGCGATCAGCCAGATCCGGCCGCGATTGAAGCGGCGGGGCTGGCGGTAGAGCAGTGGTGCGCGGTTCCCGTTCAGTATTTATTACTGAAAGCCGTTAGGAAACCGGCCAAGGAGCACGATGTTCAGCTTGTCAACTATCTTACGGCGATGGGTGTTGACGATGGACTTCTGATCAACTTCGGCGTATCCGTCGAGGTGAAGAGGAAGTTCCGGAAGCATCGGGGACAGAATTCACGAGATTGACAAGATGATAAGAATGAATCTTGTTAATCCTGTAAATCCTGTCCAATATTGATCGGCCAGATCCCGCAAAAACACTGCCTGGCAAGCCGGTAGCCGCACCCAAATGGCCTGCTTCTACAGCAGCGGTCGGATGACGGGTTCGAGGGCTTCGGCGAGGCGTAGCATTCCGAGGTCGGAGGGATGGGAGCCGTCGACGGTGGCTTCGCAGTCGTCGCCCAGTTGGTGTTCGCCCGGCACGTAGTGAAGGTTCTTAACGCCGTCGGCGACCAGTTTCTGGTAAGCCGCTTTCAATGCGGCCCGGGCGGTCAGGTGACGCTCCCGCTTGCTGGCAATCAGGTGTGCGTTGGTGTAGGTGCGATCTTCGACCAGCACGATGGGCGTGTCGGGTCGGGCCTTGCGAAGCTGGCGCGCGAGCGGTTCGGCTCGCTCGGCCACGGCATCGCCTGCCATGTTCGGCAGGCAGTCGATCACGTAGACGGCCGCGTCGATCTCGGCGATCAGGGCACCAACTTCCTTCTCCATGCGGCCGTTGCCCGAAAAACCCAGGTTGACCACCGGCCGGTTCAAGTGGCGGCCGATAATTGCCGGATACGCCATGCCGGGTCGGGAGGCACAGCCGCCGTGCGTAATCGAGGTGCCGTAGAAGACGATCGGTTTCTCGCCACGCGGCGGCAGCGGCTTGAATTCGGCCTCGGCCGGTACGCCGATCTGGAGTGATTCCACGCCGTTGTACAGCGGCAGGTAAAGCATGTAGCGACGCCGGCCCGGATCGACGCCCGATATGAGCGTCAGGTTCTTCATCTCGACCGCGTTGGGGCGGGTCACCGAGAGCCATCGCCAGACGCCCTTCTCGTCCTGGGCGTAGAGGTCCAGGCCGCTCACGCCGGTCGGCGGCATGTGCGGCATACCCAAGTTATGGGAGAGCAGCTTGTAGCTTACCCGAATCTCGGTTGCGTCGGTCTCGAATCGGGCGCACATGCCGGCCGAATGACGGCTGAGCCCCCAGACGGCGTCTCGCACGACGCCTTTCGCCTTGGCCGGCAGGCGGTCGAAGTAGCGCTCGGTCTGGTCCCACGACTTCCCCTCCACGCCCCAGTCCTCGACGTTATACCAATTCACGCCCTTTTCAAGCCTGGGCTTGGGCCCTTCGGCCCTGACCGACCGAACGCCGAAAGCCGCGTAACCGGCCGCCAGGCTGGCCGAACCAATCGCAACAAACTGCCGTCGGGTGAGTTGTTCGTTTTGCATTTTTCGGTAGCTCCCAAAGTGTTGTATGGTTATTGACGTCGTCGATAGTCGTTTAGTCGGCGGGCTTGCCCGATTTTCCGCAGGTTGTTTTTTTGCTAGCACGATTGCGGTTGTGAACTGGGCGGCCGGGGTGGAGAAATGTTGAAAATCCGACAAATGTTAAAATAGGTAGTCTTGCGCCATGGGGCGTTTTGCGGCATAATTGGCCG
>CAZDHN010000466.1:0-5408 GCA_964505115.1 uncultured Planctomycetaceae bacterium | reverse complement strand
CCTGAACGTCGCCCGACACCGTGCCCGTGGCGTGCGTGCTGACGATGTCGATGTCGTCCGGGTTAAGTTCCGCCCGATCGAGGGCCAGCCGAATACACTGTGTCTGGCGTTCGGGCAAGGGGAGGACGAAATCGTGGGCGTCGCTGTTCATCGCGTAGCCGACAATCTCTCCGTATATTTTGGCGTCCCGCGCCCGAGCGTCGCTCAATCGTTCCAGCGTGTAGAGGCAACCGCCCTCGGCCACGACAATGCCGGTGCGGTCGCGGTCGAACGGCCGCGAGGCCTTTTGTGGATTGTCGTGCCGGGCCAACGCGCCCTGGCTGCTGAAGCTGGCAAAAATGCCGAACGTATGAATGCTCTCGGAAACGCCGCCGCAGACCGCCAGATCGCACTCGCCCAACCGAAGCATCTGCACGCCCTGAATAATGCCCGCGTTACCGGCCGCACAGGCGGCCCCAAGCGTGTAGTGTGGGCCGGTGATCTTCAGGTTCAGCGTAATCTCGCCGGCCGGGTTGTTGGCCACGGTGCGAGGATTGTGATGATGCGACCAGAACTTGGTATCGTAGTCGTATCCCTTGATCAGATATATCTCGTTTTCCGTTTCCACGTTACCGTGTTCGGTAACGCCGACGTAGACGCCTACCGTCGACTTGTCGACGTTCTCCCAGTCGATTCCCGAGTCGGCGATAGCCTCGTGCGCGCAGTACACGCCCACGCTACCCGCCCTGGTTCCGCGACGAACTTCCTTGCGCCGCTGGTGGCGGAGTTCGTCGTAATTGCAGACTCCGGCCACCGTGGAGCCGAAGTATCGCGTTTCGTAGGCGACGACGCCGCTACGGCCGGCCAGCAGGTTTGCCCGAAATTCGGGCAGGGAGTCACCATTCGGCGCGGTCAAGCCAACACCGGTGATAACGATCCTCTGTTGATCGGGCCGTTGGGCAACCATGACTAAATCCCAGGTGAATTCAAACCAATCAACTTACCCGTTCGCCCGACCATTGACAAGCCGTCCCCCCTGCGTCATTCCCTGCCTGACTGGGGGGGGGGAGGGGGAGGTTAGCGAACGTCGTAGCAAAGGAGCACGTCCTGGTCGCGGACGTACATTTGGCCGTGGGCGATTACCAGATGGGGCCAGGCGTTTTTCTTGCTGCGATCGGGCGGCGTGAATCGGCCGGTCATGTTGAAGCGGTCGGGCGTGGCTTCCACCAGACTGATGGGGCCCTTCTCGTCGCGGCAGTAGAGCATCCCGTCGGCACACAATAGCGAGCACTTGCCCGCCTTGCGACTGCGCCATTGTACCTTGCCCGTGGCGAATTCCAGGCAGGTGATGATACTCGGATCGTTACAGCCGTAGAGGTATCCATCCAGGAGGATCATTCCGCCGTGATGGTTCTTCATCTCCTTGGTGAAGTAGACTTCCTCGGCTTTGCAGCCTTCGCCGGCCTTCTCGATCCGGACCAATCCACCACCGACTCCGTAGCCCGTGGCGGCGAAGACGGTCGATCCGGAGGCAATTGGCGTGGAGATATTGATTCCGCCGAAGAGCGTGTGGGTCGGCGCGTCGTAGCGCCACAGCAGCTTGCCCGTCTCGGCGTCGACGCCCACCAGGGCGTCACCCGTGAGTTGCACGTACTGCGCCCGGCCGGCGAGCGTGGCCTTGATCATCGAGGCGTAACAAGCCCGATCCGGCATCTCGGAACCCCAGACGGTTCGCCCGGTCTTTTTGTCCAAAGCCATAATCTTCGCCTTGGGACCGCCGGGCGTGCAGATCAGCCGATCGCCGTCGATCAGGACAGATTCGCTGAACCCCCATTTCAACAGCGTGCCGCCGAAGTCGGCGAGAAAGCTCTTCCTCCAAATAGTGCGGCCGTCGGCGATGTCCATCGAGACGAGTTGACCCGACGCGCCCAGGGCGTAGAGCCGGTTGCCGTCTATTGTGGGCGTGGATCGCGTGCCCGGGCTGTAGTCGTCGTACTCGACCGGCCCGATCGGCTGTGCCCAGATACGTTTGCCGGTGGTCGTGTCCAGCGCCAGGACCCATTCCTTGCCGTCGATGTTTCCCATCGTGTAGAGCACTTTTCCGACGATGGCGGGCCCGCTGTATCCTTCGCCCATGCCGGTCGCCTTCCAGAGCAGCGGGGGGCCGTCGGCCGGCCACTGTTTCGACAGGCCCGTCTCGCGGCAGATGGCGTCGCGATTCGCGCCTCGCCAGTTGGGCCAGTCGTCGGCCGCGGCTCGGCTGGTCGTTATCGTCAACAGTCCCAGCCCCAGCAGGGCCGCAAGTCGGCGGTAAAAAGCAGTGTTGAACATGGGGATTCGCTCCGGTTGTATCTTGGTAATCTTGCGCATTTTGACATCCTCGTCGCTTCGGATATTTGGCACGGCGAGCTACTCAGGATACGCAGCCCGCCAAGCTGCGTCAAACGGGCATTCGCGATAATAGGCGAGGAACGCGAATCATATTCGAATCGGACGTTTGGCCGAATCGAGGCGGGTCCGAGAACCGATACCATCCATACCAAGCGGCACGCTGTCTGGTGGCTGGCGGACAATCCATCCAGGGAGGGGGTGGACTGGGCAGGGCTGGTTGGTATGATAGATCGTATAGTGGTTTTTGTGGCGGGAGATGCCGATGCAGCGGTTCGTTCATACGGTGACGATGCTGGCCGTGCTCGCACACGCGTTGTTCGGGTGCTGCTCGCATCACGCGCATGCGGATCACCCGGCCGGCAAGCTGCCCGCCCTGGCAACGCCCGTTCTGCACGATCACGGCACTCCGCACCGGCACTGCGGTAATCCGCGGGGGCACGACGGCACTTCCTGCCCCAACGAAGAGCACTCCAAAGGCACCGGCTGCGATGCCGGTCAGTGCGCGTTCGTTTGCCCGGCTTCTCCCACGTCCGTCAGGCTTTCGCTGGAACGGCATTTTCAGAGTTTCCTGCCGACCGACTCCGATTCGGTCGATTCGCGTATCACCGACGCGGCGGCAGTTGCCGGATCGCCCTACGGTCCGCGCCCCTCGCCTGTTCGGGCTCATCTACTGAATCAGATATTCCTGCTCTGATTCCCCGCCTTCATTTCTTGTGTTTCATGCGTTTCGCGCTGCGCTGAGGGCGCGCGTCGAAATGCTTCGACTTACCTCGCCTGCTTTCCGAAGGGTGTTTATCGTGGACGCTGTTAAACTTTCGCGACGGCCTACAACTACTCGTAATAAAATGCCGAACCCGATTGAAACCGACGGAGCGAAGCCTGCCGGCCCTCGTTCCAAGCGGCCTCGCTACTTGCTCGTCCTGGCGGTCATCGCCCTGACGGCAATCGCCGCTGGCGCGTTCTTGGGACGCGGCTGGTGGCTGCCGCGGCTTCAACGCCTGGCGGCGGTCGCCCAACCCGAGGCTTCAGAGCCGGCCGCCGAGCACGATCACTCGGCCACTTCAGGCCAAGAGCCGGCGGGTTCGCTGCAATTAAGCGAGCAGGCCCGGAAGAACATCGGGCTGAAGCTTGTGAAGGTCGAGCCTCGCGAGTTTGATCGCACGATCACCGTACCGGCTACGATAGTGCCGCGTCCGGGACGCACGAACATTCGGGTATCGGCCCCCATGACGGGCATCGTCACGCGGATCCATCCGCTCCGGGGCGAAGCCGTCAGGCCTGGCCAACCGCTGTTCGATCTCCGACTGACGCACGAAGACGTAGTGGATCTGCAAAGCCAATTCCTCCGCACTGTCGAGCAGTTGGACGTAATCAAGCAGGAGGTCGCCCGACTCGACAAAGTAACTTCCAACGGCGTGATAGCGGGCAAGCGCCTGCTGGAGCGCAAATACGAACAGCAGATGGCCAAGGCGCTGCTCCACTCGCAGCAGCAAGCGCTCATACTCCATGGCCTGACCGAGAGCCAGGTGGAAGGCATTGCGTCGGATCGCGAGTTGCTCCGGGAAGTTACCGTACTGGCCCCGCCCTCCGCCGCCCCTTCGGCCGACGGGAAGAAGGGCCCCTTGCTGCAGGTAACCACGATGGAGATCGAGCAGGGGCAGCACGTTGCGGCGGGCGACCAGTTCTGCACGCTGACGGATAACTCGCAACTTTACATTGAAGGGAAAGCTTTCGAGGAGGATTCCGCCACACTCGACAAAGCGGCCGAACTCGGCACGCCCGTCACGGCCGTCGTCGAGGGAAACGGCAAGGGCCCGCACCAGGTGCCCGACCTAAAGATACTCTACGTGGAGAACGACATCGAACTGGAGTCGCGCGCCTTGCGTTTTTACGTCAGGCTTCCCAATCAACTCGTGCGAGACCAATCCGACGCCGACAACCGCC
This sequence comes from uncultured Planctomycetaceae bacterium, assembly GCA_964505115.1. Taxonomy (GTDB): domain Bacteria; phylum Planctomycetota; class Planctomycetia; order Pirellulales; family Thermoguttaceae; genus CAZDHN01. Next base: position 1,094 of record CAZDHN010000466.1, on the reverse strand, counting down.
GGTTCATCGCCTGGCGATACAAGCCGGGCCAACGCGTGGAACTGCTCGTGCCCATCGAAAGATGGACAAACAGCATCGTCCTGCCCGTCGAGGCCATTATTACCGAAGGCGCCGAGTCGTTCGTGTTCCAGCAGAGCGGCAACCGCTTCAAGCGCAAGCCGGTTCACGTCAAGTACTCGAATCAGCGTTGGGCGGTCCTGGAGAACGACGGCTCCCTCTTCCCGGGCGACCTTGTGGCGGCCAGCGGCGCGTACCAGATTCACCTCGCCTTGAAAAACAAGGCCGGCGGCGGCGTTGATCCTCACGCGGGACACAACCACTAGTAGTTGATAGTTGAAGCCGGCGACGCCAAATCTGAAATCCTAAATCTGAAATCCCAAATCCCAAATCCTTCCATGCTTAACGCAATTATTCGTTTTGCTTTGCGGAACCGGCTGCTGGTGGCGGCGATCTCGCTGTTTCTGCTCTGCTACGGGGGCTGGCAAATTACCCAATTGCCAATCGACGTCTTCCCCGACCTGGACCGCCCCAGGGTCACCATAATGACCGAAGCCCCCGGCATGGCGCCCGAGGAGGTCGAGGCACTCATCACGTTTCCCATGGAGACCAGCCTCAACGGGGCGACCGGCGTTCAGGCGGTGCGGACCGAATCGGGCGTGGGCATCTCGGTGATCTACGTGGAGTTCGACTGGGGTACCGACATCTACGACGACCGCCAGATCGTCGCCGAACGCTTGGCACTGGTCGCCGAGCGGCTACCACCCGGCGTGGTCCCACAATTGGCTCCCGTCTCGTCGGTGATGGGGCAGATCGTGATCCTCGGCATGTGGAGCACCGACGGCAGCACCTCGCCCATGGAGCTGCGCACTCTGGCCGACTGGGTCGTTAGGCAGCGGTTCCTGACGATACCGGGAGTCTCGCAGGTCTTCGTCATGGGCGGCCAGCGCAAGCAGTTCCAGGTGTTGGTCAACCCCGACGAATTGCTGAGGTACGGCGTCGCGATTGACGAAGTGAAGACGGCCATCGCCGAGAGCAACCGCAACGCCACCGGCGGATACCTCGACGAGCAGGGCCCCCACGACCTGCTCGTGCGC
>CAZDHN010000465.1:0-5431 GCA_964505115.1 uncultured Planctomycetaceae bacterium | reverse complement strand
TAGGAATTGCTTCGCTTGTTTTGGGTATATTGTCCTTCTTTGTGTGCTGGCTTCCGCTTGTTGGTCTATTCTTCGGCGCCCTTGGCTTTATCCTGGGCGGCGTCGGCTTGTGGCTCGCCATTGCTCGTAAGGGGTCCGGTATCGGGTTGTCGATCGCTGGGATCGCAACCAGTTCTATTGCGGTTATGGTGGGCGCGGCCTTCTTGCTTATCTTTGCCAGCGCCGTCGCTAGTGTCGACCGCGCAATAGAGGAGTTTGGCTCAGGCCCTCAAGCTCTGCCGCCGCAGGCCGTTCCGGTTGCGACCACGGAAGCACCCGCTGTACCAGATACCGGCGATGACACGCCGAACGCTTCCGTTGGCCCCCAGGCTGGCCACCCGACGCAGTCAACAGAGCCAACAGAACGTGCTCCATCTTGGGCACCGGCTTCCACGCCACTCCAGCTTGGTGATGTCCGCATCAGCATCACGAATGTTGTCGTCGGTAATGTGCCGCTCTGGCGAAAATATTTTGACAAAGAAGCCAAATCCGAAGACGTGCTGTTTACGGTGTGGCTGAAAATCACAAACACGAGCAAGCAAAAGAAGATCAACTACCGAGGGTGGATGAGCGATTACGCATCGCTCCTCGATGTCGATGCCACGCTTACCGATAATGTTGACAACGACTATCGCAAGATACGGTTCGGGACATCACTCAGTGTGCATGGCGCAAAAACACAAGACTCGCTTTACCCGAACACGGACATCAAGGACGCCGTCGTATTCGAGCGGCCGATTGACGGTGCGAAATTCTTGCGACTCCGCTTGTCCGCCAAGGCGGTCGGGGAAGACGGGGAGTTCCGCTTTCAGATTCCCGCAGATATGATTGTCGGGCAATAGGAAACGGTCAGCCTGCCGCTGGAGAAGCTGAGCCGGGCGGATCGGGAGTGGATCGAGTCGCGGCCGGTAGGCTCGACGACGCACCCGGGCGACTACGTTCGGTCGAAACATCGGTCGCATGACATTACCGGTGAAAACCTCATCGTCGCCCGCGACTGACAACGCGGCCAGCGGCTTGCCTGAACCCCAGCCCGGCCGGTCCCGCTACCCGACGGGCAGTGGATTTGTTTCCTGGCATACACGCCGCCCGCGTCGCCCAAGCCGGAAGATCAAAGGCCGAAGTGCGAGCTTGCCCTGGTTCATACTGAAGGCCACGCCAAGGGTTTCAGGGTCCTGGTTGACCAAGAAGACATGCGGGACAGATTCACGGGTTCAGTGGCCTGGGACAAGGACGGCAAGCATATCGTGGCAGGGCTCCAGATCAAAAGAGCCGGCCATTGGCGATTGTGTTTTGTCGATCCCGAGGGGAAAGCACCGCTCCGACCGATTGTCGACGAAGATCCCGACGCCCATCAAATCTCCTCTGCCTTGTCCCCAGACCAGAAGAGAATTGCCTGGACCCAGTTTTTCCGGCCCTGAGCGGTCGTCCAGAAGCAGCTTCGTGTTCTGATCGCGGAGGCTTTCCCCCCCCCCTTCCCGACAAGTACACGGCGCGGCGGAGCCACGGCCGAATCCCACCGCCTGCAGACAGTGGGCTTTGGTTTGTCCGGAAGGGAAGTCCGGGGCCACGAACCGATATTGACCATGTGCGATGGCGGAATAACTTCTCCGTTCTCCATCCCCCGCGACTGCGCGCCAAAGGTAGCCCCCGGGCATTCCATCCGGCCCCGCCGACAAAAAAAGCCTTCCGTAACCCGTTGTTACGGAAGGCTTTATAGGTGGGCGCACCAAGACTCGAACTTGGGACCTCGTCCTTATCAGGGACGCACTCTAACCAACTGAGCTATGCGCCCGGGCCGGACCAATTGGCCCGGTGACCGTTTTCGCGAAGCACGGCGGAGTCACGCGGCCGCCATCTATTGAGGGGACTGAGCTTCTCGCCTGTGCTCGGTATAAACATACCACCTACAATGCGACAGGTCGCGAATACAGCATTTTAGCGACTCCGGCCCGGCTGTCAAACGCTACTTCGGAAGAAACGCGGTGCTAAAGGGCAGCCCGCCGCGCTCTCTCGCCTGCCCGGATATTCGGCACAATCGGAAAAATCGACGCAAACCGGTCATGTTGAGGCCGGGTCGAGTCGAAATGATAGAAGCGGGTCTGTCGTTGCTACACGGGGCTCGTTACCACGGGGCTCGCTACGACGGGGTAGGAGCAGGGGAATCACCCCTGCACGCATTCGCTTTCCGAACGGAGAAAACGACATGAAACTCGAAAAAAACCGAACACTGGCGATCTGTTGCCTCGTTCTTAGCTGTTTTGCCTGGACTATCACCGCCCGGGCGGCTTCACCCTCGGCCGAACAGGCTTTGAAGCTGGTCCCGATCCAGAAGGATGGGGATTTCGATCAGCCCGACGCGGAGCAGGCGTCCAAGTGCAAAATAACCGCTCGGAAAACCGCCGGCCGCGTTGGCTGGGTCGTCGAAGACCCCGACGGGCTGATCCTGCGGCGTTTCACCGACACCAACGGCGACAACGTGGTGGATCAGTGGAGCTATTTTAAGGATGGGCTGGAAGTCTACCGCGACATCGACGCGAATTTCAACGGCAAAGCCGATCAGTGCCGTTGGTTTAACACGGCCGGCTGCCGTTGGGGGCTGGACAAGAACGAGGACGGAACCATCGACGACTGGCAGGTGATCTCCGCCGAGGAGGTTACCGCCGAGGCGGTTGCGGCGCTGGCTGCCGGCGACTCGCAACGCTTTGCTCGACTGGTGCTCACGCCGGCGGAACTCAAAGAACTTTCCCTGGGCGCGAAGAAGGCGGAAGAACTGGCCAAGAAGCTCCGCGACGTGGTTCCCCAGTTCAAGGAACTCGCAGCCAAACAGAAGGCCGTAACCAGTGCCAGCCGATGGGTCCAGTTCAGCGCCAGCCGGCCGGGAATCGTACCGGCCGGAACCGAGGGATCGAGCAGAGATCTACGCGTGTATGAAAACGTGTTGGCGGTCGTCCAGACTGGCGATAAACATGGCCAGGTCATGGTCGGCACGCTCATTAGGGTAGACAACTTGTGGCGGCTGATTGACGTTCCCCAGCCGGTTGCCGAGGGCGAAGCCGATCTGGCCAACGACGGATTCTTCTTCCGCACGCCGCTTGCCAGTCAGCCGAATACGCCGGCTGCCGGGGCCGGAGCACAGTCGCAAAAACTGCTGGCCGCCCTGGAGACACTCGACCGGCAGGCCGCCGAAGCCACCAGCCCGGAAGCCAAGTCCAAGGCGATCGGCCAACGGGCCGATTTGCTCGAAGATATTGCCGCCAAGGCCGACAGCGCGGCTGATCGGGCCATGTGGATGCGGCAATTGGCCGACATGCTCAGCGCGGCCGTGCAGTCGGGATCATACGCCGACGGCACCAAGCGATTGGAGTCGCTTTTCAAAACGCTAAGCGCCGACAAGCAGGATAAAGACCTGGCCGCCTACGTAAAGTTCCGCCTGCTGACGGCCGAGTACGGTCAGAAATTGCTGGCGCCTAAGCCCGACTATGGCAAGATCCAGGACGAATGGCTCGCCAGCTTGAAGCAGTACGTGGGCGATTATCCGGCGAGCCCCGACGCGGCCGAAGCCATGCTCCAGTTGGCAATGACCGAAGAATTCTCCGGCAACGAAGATGCCGCCAAGCAGTGGTACGCCCAGATTACCAAGAGCTTCCCCAGCGTGCCGGCGGCCAAGAAAGCAGCCGGTGCCCAAGCGCGTCTCAATTCGGTGGGCAAGCTACTCTCGCTAAAGGGCAAGACTTCGTCGGGCAAGCAGTTGGACCTGGCGAAATACCGCGGTCGGGTTGTTTTGATTCACTACTGGGCAACCTGGAGCGAGCCCTGCAAGACCGACATCGCCATTTTGAAGGAATTGGCGACCAAGTATGGCGGTTCCGGGTTCAGCGTCATCGGCATCAGTCTCGACGGCCGCTTACAGGACCTGTCGGACTATCTGAGCGAAAACAGCCTGCCCTGGCCGCAGGTATTTGAAGAGGGTGGATTGGATAGCCGACTGGCGAACGATCTTGGAATCGTTACCGTGCCCACCATGATCCTCGTGGACAAGGAGGGGAAGGTCCTCAGCCGCAGCCTCCAGGCGAGCGAGATCGAGCGCGAACTGAAAAAGCACATCCGCGTGGTCAAAAAAAGCACGACGCGAAGCAGATCCACCCGATAGCTAAGCAATCGCCAGCTTCCGCTGGCGGCTATTGTCACTATGGTGGCACCGTGGTCCTCCCGCACGGGTTCGACGAATGCTTAGTCCAGTGGGCCATCGCTTCCAGGGCGAGGCTTGCCAATTGTAGAATTTGCAACGTCTACAAAAGCTTTGGGGGGCGGAGGGCGACCACGGCGGCCGGCCCTCCCGACGAACTTATCGACGCAAACTCTTTCCTGCCAGTAGCTTGTGGCCACCGCCCCGTCCGACCGCACTTCTTTGCCCCATTTTGGCGCGACAATCGCATCTAGCCGCGGCAGGCTGACAGGATGTCGGCCCGATAAGGTTGCGGTCTCTTCTTGCGATTCACCGTGCCGGTTCTTTCGCACTCTTCTCCAAAATGGATTTTCGGGGATCTTGTAGCCATGAGCGGTTTTGAAGCCCAGCTAGTGTTCTGGTCGTTAGTGGTCATCCAGTTGACCGGTCTTCTGAGCGCCTGTCTGGCTCGACTGAGCGAAGGGTCCGTTCGCGAAACAGTGTGCCAGCGGTTCTTTCTGGCCTGTTTGTTGCTGGTGGGCCTGGGTACGATCGCCTCATTGGCCCTGATACCAGCCTATTGGGTGGTCTCTGGCACGACGCTATCGCTAATGGTGTTGGCGGCGACCTGCGATTTCCGCCGTTGTCCGCAATCGATGGCTTGCTGATTTCCGAGCGGTCGATGGCGTCGCAAGTGGTTTCTGTCATGCCACTTGCGGGTTTATCGTCATAACCAATTCTCTCCCTACGACTGTGAAGAGCCGCAAAATTGGAAAAAAGGTTCCTTTCAGCACAATCCTGAACCGAAACCTATTATCAGGCAGTGGCTTTTGACACTGAAGGTTCTTAGTGCGACCCAACCCGCAACCAAACGGAGCATTTCCGAAAGATCGTTGAGCTATTAGCGATATTTGCGGTCAGTCGTACAGGGGGGGCATCCCACGACTTTCCGGCCGTGCGGCGATGATGAGCGCCGTGGCGGCTGTCCCTCCTAGAATTCTTCTACTTGGCTGCTGGAATTTGTGTGGACCGAATTTTCGTGGACCGGGGAATCAATGCGGACATCGTGGTCTCGCCGATTCCCGGGCCGCCTGAATCCATACCGCCCACTTGCCGGATGTGCGATCACTGGATGACCGGGCGTGCCCCAGACACGCCGGCTGTCGGTGGCGATCAACGGCAGAATAGATTCTTCAAGGAGGGAAGGGATGCGACGAACAATAA
>CAZDHN010000464.1:0-5433 GCA_964505115.1 uncultured Planctomycetaceae bacterium | reverse complement strand
ACGACAGAACTTACGACCTCTCGTGACGATGTTGGTGAGAAATACGGGCTAGTGCGATTTGGCTGGGTGCGGATCGCGGTTTCTGCCACGTTGGGGGTAAGGGGAAATGGGAAACGGGGAAGAGGGAAAACGTTGTGTCGAGACCCCAACACCCTGAAGAAAGGGGGGGAGGCAACTCGCAATAAATGAGCTACCTGGAAAGGGGCCGGGGATTTCTCGGCGACGGGTGAAACACGGATTGATTCCTTTAGACAAGCACAAAGGAAGGAAGATTCTCACGCAAATACGCAAAGGGGGCAGAGCCGCAAAGAAAGAGAAGAAAGAGAGTGAAGCGGGAATCCGTATGCTGGTCGTCTTTCTGTTTCTTGGCGACTTTGCGCTCCTTGGCGGCTCCGCGTGAGCTTCCCGCCTGCCTTCCCTCCACCCGTTCCAAGCCCATTCACAACCCCCCTTTTCCCTTACCACGCCAAGCACCGTTTACACCCATGTCGGTCTTGACTCGGCTGGCCGTAAATCGTAACGTTTGGCGCGCCTCGCGCCTGAAGTTCCGTTGTCGCCGGTCGATGGATGGGCCGGAACACGGCTGCGTGAAGGAAATCGCCAGTAAGAATGGCGGTCACAATCAGAAAGGAACACGAAGCATGTCCACGGACGATAGGGCGTTGGACCCTAAAGGCGTTCCGCTGCTCGATTTACGTCGCCAGCACGAACCGCTGATGGACGAGATGTCGGCCGCGCTTACGAGTGTCTGTCGGTCCGGCGCGTTTGTACTTGGGCCGGAAGTGACCGAGTTGGAGAAGAATCTGGCGGCCTACTGCGGCGCGAAACATGCCGTGGCTTGTGCCTCGGGCAGCGACGCGCTGCTGCTGGCCCTGATGGCCTGCGGGGTAAGCCGAAAAGACGAGGTGGTGCTGCCCAGCTTCACTTTCTTCGCCACCGCCAGTGCGGTCACTCGACTGGGGGCTAGGCCGGTCTTCGCGGACATCGACCCGACCACCTTCAACATCGACCCGACCGCCATCGAACCGTTGCTTACGCCGGCCACTCGGGCGATTCTGCCGGTGCATCTGTTCGGCCAATGTGCCGACATGGGGGCCGTCGGCCTGATCGGCAAAGCCTCGCGATTGCCGCTGATCGAAGACGCCGCCCAGGCGATCGGGGCCGAATTTGACGGGCACCGGGCCGGCTCGCTGGGCGATATCGGCTGCTTCAGCTTCTACCCCACCAAAAACCTCGGCGGTGCCGGTGACGGCGGCATGCTCACTTCGAATTGCGATAAGCTGGCCGACCAGTTACAGTTGCTACGCGGGCACGGCATGCGGCCGCGGTACTATCACGAGGTGGTGGGAATTAACAGCCGCTTGGATTCGTTCCAGGCGGCCGTGCTGAACGTGAAGATGCGGCATCTGGATCGCTGGACCACCATGCGACAGACCAACGCCGAACGCTACGCCGGGATGTTCGCCGCCGAAGGCCTGGACGACAAGCTGGGCCTGCCGCAAGCAGCGACCGGACAGCGGCATGTCTGGAACCAGTACGTGATTCGCGTGCCCGACGGCCGACGCGACGCGCTGCGCGAGTACCTTGCCGAGGCGAAGATCGGCAGCGACATCTACTATCCCATGGGACTGCACCAGCAGAAGTGTTTCGGCTATCTCGATTACAAGCCGGGCGACTTGCCGGAGACGGAACACGCGGCCGAAGAAGTGCTGGCGTTGCCGATCTTTCCGGAACTAACCGAGGCCGAACAGCAGATGGTTGTCGACCGGATCGCCGCTTTCCACAAGTCCGGGCCGGTCGGTCACAAGTTGGCCGGGCCGCAGTTCCTCAAGCATCCGGCCGCTCGCAAACGCCGCAACGACGGGTAGTAAGATCCGTACCGGGGTCTATTGATCGGCGAACTGATCTTGCTTTGGGCGGTCCCGTCGCCGGCTCATGTGGCAGACGACCAGCAGCCCCAGCCCGATCCCCATGATCGTCAGGAAATATGGCAGGGCCCAGTCTTTCGCCCCGCCCGACGATTCCTTGGCCGCCTCTTTCGCCCAAACGGTTGCCGGGCCAATCGCCAGAATGCCGGCCGTCATGGCCAGAAGCGCGATTTTGCGCCAAATTCGCTGGAGTTGTTTCATTGTGTTCTTTTTTGGCAACTGTTTTGACTGGGGCGCCGCAGGATGGGCACGCGGCTGCCTTGCTGCTGACCCGGCTGCCGCACTCGCGACATTTTGTCAGGGACATGGGTGCGGTCGTCGGAAAGCCCGACTCAAACGTTCAACATGCTTCTTGGCTAAGCATTGCCATGCCAACCAATGACGGCGCATACGCCACTATCCGGAGAGCAGCCAGACGAAAAACGCAATCACACCACTGGCTAACAATCCCACGCAGAAACCTTCCAGACGTCGTTTCCAGGTAAACTCCGCAGTCTTGCGCCTGGCCCAGTCTACCTTTGGGTTGAGTGAAAACTCCTCTCGGAACTTCTGGCATTTGGCAAACACAGTGTCCCAAACCTCAAAGCTACCATACCAACCACTGGGACCAGCAGTATCACCTTCCTTGATGCGGGCATCAATTGCCGCTATTCTGATGTCATACATTAGACACCGCATGTCGCGGTCGAATTCTCCGGTGGCAATAAGACTGGTGTCAACCGATTGCAGGTCCCCATATTCATCAACTACTTGTTTGAGAAGCAACTTATTACCATCCAAAATCGCTCGCTTTACGTGCCCCGCTGCACGATTGACGCACTGATCCAGAGGAGCATCTTGCTGGGTAGCGAAGTGACGCGAAAGATGGTCCCATGCAGCGGAAATCTCGAAAAGAAGTTCAACAGGCATTTCGTTGAACGTTTGAAGAGCGCCGTGTACGAACTTATACCGTTCTCGATAAAGATCGTATAATTCAGCTAGCGTCTTAGGGCCACAGCCACTACCAAGCTTTGGTTGATCGTGTGGAGTGTCGGACATTTCTTATGGGGCGTCTGGTAGTTGCTGGATGGCTTCGTCAAATGCGGCATCAACCTCTTGGCGACTACGTAAACAATCCCATAAAACAGTGCCTCGACCGATCCACGGATAGGCCGCAACAAACTTGAGAGGACTTCCTCGTTTCTCCTCTTCATCACGTCGCGACACTTCTAACGACGTATCACGCAGATAGACGGCCGTTCTACCAGTCATCCGTTCCGCGGCATCTTGGAATACCTTGAGAGCCATTAGCCATAATCCTCTACGATTGCGCAACAATACTGTTTCCAGTCGTGAAAGACGCGCCACTTCCGACAGACGCGCAAAGAACCGCCACCCAAAGGCAGTGGTGTAGGGATTGGTTTGACAGCCACCGCGCTACGGACCTGTTGGCATCCATCCCCAAGTCCCTTCGTGTAACGTCAGGTCACGGGGCCTCTCCCCCGTGCAGGCATAACCACTCTACCGTCAGTCCCCATTAGAGAACGGCAAAACGTCCCCTGTCAAGAGTTTGTCGGATCAAAAGGGCAAAAATCTGAAAGAATCTTACCCGCACTGCCTACACTGTACTCTACCCTACGCAGGTGACGCAAGCGTAATGTGGTCGGCCAATCACGTTTTTTGTGCATAGAAAGCCCCCCGATAGGATGCCCATCATTCCGAAAAGTCCCCGTAAACGGTAGTGGATCAGTTTGCGGTCGGCTGGTTATGGGCATAGCCCAATCGGTTATGAATTGGGGCCCTGGTGGTTATGGAAGTTGGCTGGGCAGAGCGAAACGACATCTTTCTGGTTATGTTTCGGAGTTGCCATGTTCAAACTGACCCACTACCCCTTTACGGATGCGGCGTGAAAGCCAAGTAGGTCAAGCCCGGCATGCCTGACCTCGATGCCCTTGGCACTACATCGCTAAGTCCAACTAATTATCCGTTTAGCCGGCGCGTTTGCCTGGGAGCGTATTGATACCGCCCAATGCGCCGGGCAAGCCCGGCGGCTAAACGAGTATGAAGGGAGCACTAGCCGCGCGCTCGCTCCAACGCGGCTAGTAGCGTGTTGAGGATCCGGTCGGTGTCGAATTGCTCGGCGGCCAGGGCGGACACGCTTTGGCGGTCCAACTCGTGGCAGTTCTCGATCGCCTCGATAATGGCGCTCGGGCCGAGCCGGTCCAGGAAAATGCCCGTGCGGCCAAGTTGGATGAACGGCGCGCCGGTGAGCGTGCCCACGGCCGGGCAACCGGTCAGAAGAATTTCGGCCAGGGCCAACGGGCCGCGATCGTCGTCGGATAAGTAGACGCACGCCCGGGAGCGCCGCGCGGCCTCGAACAAATCCCCGCGGCGATAACGGCCGTAGCGAATTACCTTCGTGCGCCGGTAGACGTGGCGGAGGCGGGCGACCAGCGAGTTGCGGAATCCGCTCTTGGCGTAGATCAGCAGATCGTGTGTCGGCGGCAGCGGCCCGGCCGGCTTGGGGTCGATCGGATAAGGCCAGAGCACGATCGGCGCGCGATTGCAGGGGCCGCGATGTTCTTCGATCAGACGCCGATACCACTCGGATTCGGTGAACATCAGCCGGCAGCTTGCCGCATTGATGATGTCGCGTTCGGCCAGCCCCTGGCAGGGTCGGCGACTGTCGTCGAAGAGGATATTCGGCCCGACCACAAACGGCCGGCCCTCGGCAGCGCACATTGCGGCCGCCGCCCGATCCAGCCAGCACCAGAACCAGGGGATCTCGCCTCGCTGCAACGGTCCGCCAATGGCAAGCCAGTCGGGCAATCTTCGCCGCAGCGCCTTCTGCAGCGCGAACTGGCCGTTCCACGGCCCGTGCGTGCTCTGGAAGCCGACGGCGCGAATGAGTCGTATCTTCGGCATGCTGGTACTTCGTCACATCCTGTTTGACGGGTGGTTGCGGGGTGCCACTGCTGGCTTGCCCAGCAGTGCCTTGGCGGTGGTTGTGCTTCGCACTGCTGGACAAGCCAGCAGTGGCACCCATCACTTTGGCTGATTCGGACCACGAGACTGGGCCGGAAGTTGGAAATCGGTCTGCCTCCGCCTTGCATCCGACCTCCGACTTGTCAGAAAACTCGTGGGTGGATTTCGGGAAGTATGGTCGCGGTGCGATAGTCGCGAGGCCAGGTGATTTTCAGGGCGCGTTCCTTTTGGGCGGGTCGCACGGACAGTTTCTGATAGCCTTGCGTTCCCATGCCCGACAGGTGATAGCCGGCACCGGTGCCCCATTGATATATGTAGAACGGCCGGCAGCCGAGCCGGCAGGGGTCGGACTCGGTGGTGTCCGCGCGGCGGAGTCGGCGGGCGAACTCCTGGTCTTCGCCGTTATTGATGCAGGGGTAGCCGCCGGCCCGTTCGAAGGCCTGTCGCGTGTATGCCCAACCGCCGTGGAACAGCCCGCCCGTTTCATGTTGACGCAGCGTGCCGTCGCTCTGCTCGTGCAGGACCAGGCTGGGTCGCGACC
>CAZDHN010000463.1:0-5435 GCA_964505115.1 uncultured Planctomycetaceae bacterium | reverse complement strand
TTGCAAACCCTGTTTCCACTGGGGCAAGCCCAGTGGGGGTAAGCACTTACGCATGATAGCCATCCCGAAAGTGGCGTTGTCATTTTAGGCGCGGCGTCACGCGTATCCGCCCGTCTCGGTTGGCGCGTTTTGCGCCTGCGTTGCACTACAACCCAAGGTACGATACACTGTGCGTGCATATAAACCGGGTTCTCCTACCTGCCAAGCAGGACTGGGTATGAAACCGAAATCAAAGCTAGTCTGGAAACTCACCACCGTCTCCGCGGCGATTCTGTTCGTGGCGATTGCGCTGGCTCGCGATTTCCCCATGGCGGTCCCGCTGCTGCTGGGGATTGTCGCCTTATGGTTCATGTTCGGGCTGATGCTTGAGAGACCCATCGGGGAGTTGATCGACGGCACCAAGCAGATTGCCGCCCATAAGCTCGACTTCCGCTTCGACCGAACGCGCAACGACGAGATCGGGCTGCTGCAAGAGTCGTTCAACGCAATGACGTCGACCATTGAGGCCAGCCAGGACGAACTTCGCGATGCCAAGGAGTATCTCGAGGGGATGGTCGAGAACTCGGCCGACATTATCATCACCGTCACCTCGGAGGGCTTGATCGAGACCGTCAATCGCGGCTGTGAAGAGGCGTTGGGTTACCGCCGGCAGGAGATAATCGGCGCGAAGATCGAGAACCTCTTTAGCGAGCCCCGCGAGAGATATAACGCCACGGTCCAACTGAGGAAGACCGGCCACGTCAAGAACTACGAGACCCGGCTACTGGCCAAGGACGGGCAAGTCCGCAACGTCCTGCTGACGCTCTCGTACTTGCGCGACACCCAAGGTTCGCCCATCGGCACGATCGGGATCGGCAAGGACATCACCCAAGAGAAGAAGTTCCAGGACGAACTCCGCGACGCCAAGCAGTATCTCGAGGGGATGGTCGAGAACTCCGCCGATATGATCATCACCGTCAACTCGGAGGGGTTGATCGAGACCTTCAATCGCGGGGGCGAGGAGATGTTGGGTTACCGCCGAGAGGAGATGATCGGCAAGCGAATCGAGAGCCTCTACGTCGATCCCGCCGATAGGCACGCCGCTGCCGAACGCCTCGAAAGTACCGACGATCTCGCTAACTATGAAACCCGCCTGCTGGCCAAAGACGGTGGAATCCGCAACGTCCTGCTGACCCTCTCGCGACTTCGCGACGGCGAGGGGAACCCCATCGGAACCATCGGGATCAGCAAGGACATCACCCAGGAGAAGGAGCTTCAACGGGAACTCGTCCAGTCGCAGAAATTCGCCGCCATCGGCCAGGCCGTCACCGGCATCCAACATGCCATCAAGAACATGCTCGACGCCCTGAACGGCGGTGCCTACCTCGTCCGCAACGGGATGGCCAAGGACAATCAGCAGCGGGTTGAGGAAGGCTGTGCGATGGTCGATGAGGGCATCGAGCGTATCAGCGCCCTCTCCCACCACATGCTCAACTACGCCAAGGACTGGAAGCCCGATTTGCAGAGGGTCGATCTCAACGATCTGGCGACATCTGTTTGCGAACTCAACCGGCAGACGACCGCCGACCGCGGGGTCACGTTGCGCCACGAGGCTTCCGAAGGACTCCCTCTGGTTCAGTGTGATCCGGTGCTGATCCACATGGCCGCCACCGACATCGTCGTTAACGCCATCGACGCCTGCGCCTGGAAGCACTACAGCCCTGGCGAGACTCCCGAGGTGGTGATGGGAACCTCGCTGAGAGAGGGCGGGGAATTCTCGGTTATTGCGGTCCGCGACAACGGCTGCGGCATGACCGAGGCCATCCGGCGTGACATCTTTGCCCCCTTCTTCAGCACCAAAAAGACCCTCGGCACCGGTCTAGGGTTGGCGGTAACCGACAGAATCATTAAAGTACACGGAGGCGAGATCTCCGTGGAGTCCGAACCCAACCAGGGTACCACATTCTACATTTATCTTCCGATAGACAGCCCCAAAGACAACCAAAGACAATAAGGAGGTCGATGATGGCCAAGCAAGTTCTCGTAGTTGACGACGACCCAAACACGAGAAAGTACCTTTCCGTGGTGCTTAGCGAGAACGGATACGATCCGGTTACCGCGTGCGACGGCGAGGAAGGCCTGGAGAAGATCAAGCAACTCACGCCCGACCTCGTCGTACTCGACGTGATGATGCCCAAGAAGTCGGGGCTCACCCTCTTCAAGATGCTGAAAAAGGACCCCGAGTGCAAGGACATCCCCGTCCTAATGCTCACGGGTGTCAGCGGTATCCTCGAGGAACAGGAAGCCCACAAGGACGAAACTCCGGAACGGCCTTACGACAGCCTCCGCGAGGCGCTAAAAAAGGCCATCGGACAAATGCGCCAAGATGGGCTGGTCAAACCCGAGATGTTCGTCGACAAGCCGGTCGACATAGATGCCTTCGTCGCCAAGGTACGGCAACTGATCGGAAACTGATCGGGTATCCTGGTCCAGTCAGCAGTTCTATTCAGCGCCTTGGCCTTTTCGGGCGAGGCGGCGCATGCCGGGTGGGACGTCTTCGGGGAGTTGGTCTTCCTGCTTCGGGCTGAGTTGGTTCGAGAGGAAGGTCTCGAATACCAGGGCGGCCAGCACGCACCAGAGGAAGATCCCCCAAAGGCTCTTGCCCTCGCGAAGCCAGGCGAAGGTGCTCGATAGATCGTCCGGGTTTTCGGCGAACACGATGGGCGTTTCGCCGAAGCGCTTCTCCAATTCGGCCCGTTCGATCTTGGCTTCCTCGGCCTCGTCCGGATCGACGTTCACCGAATAGGCAATTCGTCGCGGCCGGGTCGATTCCAGCAGCCGCACGATGTAGATGCCGATGTCGTGCGTTTCATCGTGACGGAACTCGGCCGCCCGATTGCCCTTCTCGTCGACCGTCGCGCGGCGGATCGTCTCGCCCGACGGCGGCACTACTTCCACCCCGCCTGGCCGCGACTGCTCGTCGAACCGCACGACCAGGGGCGAGCCGGCCAGTGCCATGTGCCGCGTCTGTTCGGCCCCGGCCAACTCGAACGTAAGCCGGGCCAGCAGCGGCAGGAAGATGGGCCGCAGCGGCATGTTCGTCCAACCGACGTGGGCGCTGGTGGCCAGCATCAGCACCTTGCCCTTCCCGACGTTGCGCTGTGCCAGCAACGCCTCGCCGTCGTCCAAGCGGGCCAGGGTCCAAACGTCGCTGTTCTCCCGCTTGGTATCCATGCGGACGTGCTTGTAGACCAACACCGACTGATAGAGCGAGGCCGGCTCGACCAGATGCCCCAATGCCGGGTGCTTCTTGTCGAGGAAGCTGATGTTCCAGCTATCGCGATCGGTGCCCACGCCCGGCGCGCGGACTTCCAACAGTGGAGCGGGCAAGAGCGCTGAGCCGGCTTGCTCGTTCATTTGGTTGTAGGCGGTCGGGTCGACGTTGTCGCCGGATATCCAGATCAAGTTACCGCCGTTCTCGACGTAGGCGCGAAGCCGCGCGGCCGTGTCGGCGTCGGGGGCGGGCAAGTTCACGCAGAAGATGACCGTGTAGCGGGAAAGCTGCTCGCCCAGCAGTTCGCCGGCCGTGAGGGTAGTCGTCCGCAGGGCCCAACCGCCGGATCGGCCCGGCGAAAGCGCTTGTTCGAGGTAGAAGGTGTCGTCCAGATACGGAATCTCGTGCCGTCGCGCCTGAACGATGGCCACCGGAATGCCCTGATCGACCTCGATGGTGAAGAACCGCCGGTCGTCGAGCTTCGAGCCGTCGTCGCCCACCAGACGCACCTCGCCGCGATGCAGCCCGCCGGTTTTGAAGGCGAATTGGAAATCGTGCGTCAGCCGGCCCTCGGGCGGAATCTTTAGCACGGGGCTGCTCTGTTCCTTGCTGCCATCCACATACAACTCGAGGTGCCGTTGCTGGGCGACCGGGGCGGCGTTGAAGAGTTCGACCGTGGCCTTGACGGGCAGTCCAGCCACGGGCACGGGGGCCGCGAGCTTCAGACCCTGCACGGCGACATTCGGTTTCGGCGTCCGGTTGCAGTCGACGAAGATGATCGGTATATCGTTTTGCTCGTCGGCGTCGGGATCGCTGGTCCCCTCTCCCTTTGGGAGAGGGTTAGGGTGAGGGCTTTGCCGGGCTAACTCACTTCCGGCACCCCTCACCCCCTCTCCCAAAGGGAGAGGGGAGACCTTGGCACTATCCCAGCACAATTTCTGCAGGTCGGTCAGCACGTAGATTTGCTTATTGACGGCTTCCGACTCGGCCAGCAGTTTTCGGGCTTGTTCGACTTTGACGCCCAGGTCGGCCCGTTCATAGCTCACTTGGCAGCCGGCCAGCATTTGGCGGACCTTTTCGTGGGTGCGGTCGAGCTTGCCCTGCTCGGGGAAGGCAGGCCCACCGGTCAGCAGCAGCGCTATCTGGTCGCCGTCCTTCAGTTCGTCCATGATTTGCATTGCCGCGTTTACGGCCGTCTCGAAGCGCATGCGGCCCTGGTCGACCATGCCCATGCTGGCCGAATTATCCAGAATAATTACCACGGCCGAGGCGGCTCCGCCGCCAAACAGCGAGCGGAGGTTGGTCAGCGTCGGCTTGGCCAGCCCGAGCGCGATCAATATCAACAGCGCCATGCGGACCAGCAAGAGGAATACGTCGTGAATCCGCCTTTTCGCCCGGGTCTTCTCGACGCTGATTCGCAGGAACCGCAACGTGCTGAACGGCAGATCTTTCGCCTTCTGGCGATTGATCATGTGCAGCACGACGGGAATACCCGCCGCCAACACGGCAGTCAGAAATAGTGGGACGGCGAACGTCATGTATTGTTCCGCTCCGCGACGCGTTCAGCTACACCCTCATGTCTCGCGGTCCCGCAGCAATTCGCTCTGTCGGATCTGATCGCATTCGCTGTCGGAAGGGGGCGTCTGACCGGTGGCAAGCAGGCCCAGCATACTATCGAGCGACTTGTGCGTTGCCGGAACAACCACGACTTCCGTTCCGTCCGGCCAGGGGAAGGGTTCATCGGCCTGCACCGTACCGTTCTTGATATGTCCGCGGCATCCCATGATTCACTCTCTCGCTAGACTCTTACGGATCAAGTTCCGCGCAAAATGGCAAGAAGTTGGAAACGTTCACTATGGTTCCGGCTCGTCCGGGTTAGGTTCCACTTGGGCGTAGTCTGATTGGGCTCCCATTCTATCATATCGCCAACACGGCAGACTGGCAAGCAGCGGTCGGGCACTTTGTCATGGCATGTTACGCTTGGCGATGTACTTGGAAAGCATGAAATCGTAGGGCGTGGAGGTATCGGTCATCACGTAGTCGATTCGGGTTTCGGCGCACGATCGGCGGTAACCCTCGATGAACGCTTCGACCTGTTCGATGTAGGTGTCGCGGACGTAGGCCGGATCGATTTGCAGCCGCTCGTTGGTCTCCAGGTCCTGGAAGGAGATCACCTCGCGGA
>CAZDHN010000462.1:0-5438 GCA_964505115.1 uncultured Planctomycetaceae bacterium | reverse complement strand
CCAGGGTTAGGGTGAGGGGCGAGTAGGAACAGACTGCTTGCTTTCAGTTACTTGCCGTTACAGAACATTTTCAACCCTCACCCCCGGCCTGGGCTGATGAAAATGGCAATGCTAGCAAAAAAGTGCTACCCGTTGTCGGTTCCGATTCAAATTGCCATCATGCTCACGAACCATCGCAAATACTGCAGCCGAAATCCGATAGCATCGTACACGGCAACAGAGTAAGCCGTGCAGCAGTCCTTTGGGAAAAGCCCGTAAATTACCCAGTCGAACACATTTTCAACCCTCACCCCCGGCCCCTCTCCCAAAGGGAGAGGGGAGAATTTCCGAAACAGAAACTAACTAAGGCGCCGGCGTCCGCGACGGCGGGACAGCGGAAGCAACAGCAGGGCGCCGGTGACCAGAAGCACCGCCGCGGTCGGCTCGGGAATGACCGCGGTTACCGCGGCCCAACTCGTACCCAGGCGGATTTCGTCGATTCGGGCCGTCGCATGTGAGCCCGCGCTGATGGCGATCGCATCGGCGATCCCGGTCATCGATTTGCTGTTCCAGGTCAGATCCCAGGTGTCCGGCTCCAGCGAGACCAGATCTTCCAGTCCGTCGCCCGGCGTGCCGCCGAAAATCTTCAAAAAGTACTCGTCGTTGGCCGTGGCGTGGGTGATGATCTTTGCCACGAACAGGTAGGGCTGATCGGCGACAAGGTTGGGCCCCGTGAACGCTACTCCCGAGCCGGGGTTATCACCCAGGTGCGACTGCTCGTTGCTGGAAAAGCCCATGAAGAAGGGCGTGTCCCCATCAATGTCGACCAGATGGAGTTGGAGCCACTCGCCGCTGCCCGCGCCCCCGTCGGTCTTCTGCATCAGGGCGCTGACGTAGTAGACATTCCCTTCGGCGTCGAAATCGACACCGGGCCCGCTTAGCAAACGTTGGTTCTCCCCGCCGTCGCTGTCGGCGGTGTGAACCCCGATAGACTGAAAAGGCGTAGCGCCCGGAAAGGGAAGGCTCTGCCCGGTATTGGTGATCTGCAGCGTGTTGCCCGCCGGCGTCGTCCAGCCGCCCGAGAACCCGATGCCGCCGTATTCATCGCCGGAAGGATGGCCCGCCAACTCCGTGCCGCCCTCGTAGGCGAACGGTTCCCAGGCCATCAGGTCGGCGATTGCCGGGTTGTGTGCGGTGTTGAAGTGCTCGACGATCTCCACGTTGCCGAGGTTGCGGTTGTAGACGGCCATCTCGTCCATCTTGGCGTCGACGTAAGATCCGAATGGGTTGGGCGGCGTGCCGCGGTTGTTGGCGTCGCCGATGAGCATGTTGTGCTGGAAGTCGCCATGGGAGCCGACCAGGGCCGAGCCGTAGTGCAAGTTCATCGGCGTTGCGTCGACGAAGACGTCGAACTGTCCGCTGGGCACGTCCGTCAGCCGCCAGGCGACGTGGTGCCAGCGGCCGTCGTAGAGATCGGCCTTGCTGGTGTCGAAAGCCGCGGTCAGGTCGCCGCCGCCCTGCCTTCGCAGAAACAACTGCGTGCTGCCGACCGTGTGAGCGGAAGTCTGATTGGAGTTCAACCCGAAGACGACGCTTGTATTCTGCCCAGTGTTAAAGGTCCCAAACGCTCGGCCGAAATCGGTCGAGGTTGTATTCAGCCAGAACTCGAAGGTTACGCCGGAGCCGATCGAGCTGCCCACGTTACCCAGCGTGGTCGTGTTGACGTAATCGTCCACGCCGTCGAGGTCCATCGCCGTGCCGCCAATTGCCGCCGCCGAATCGGTCGTCAAGGTAATGGGCGAAGATCCGCCCACGTAGGAGCCGTCGTGACTGCCCATGGCATCGGCCGCCGTGGCGCCGTTGCCGCTTGTGGCGTCGTCGAACTGCCAGTAGGCGACCGGATTGTCGGAGAGGACGGTCTGGTAGTAAGTGTCGGCCCGAAGCGGACCGCCGACCGCCGCAAGCCAGCATGCCGCGACCGTAACCGTAACCGTAAAAAATATCTTCAGCCCTCGAGCTTCTGTGCGATTCATCGTCGATCTCCACTTATAGTAGTGCGTGCCATGGCGAGAGTAAGTCCATGATAAACCAGGACACCGCGTGAACCATCGGAAAAACGGCCACTTGTGCGATGAAACCTACTTCGGCGCGCGAATTGACGTATAAACATGGGAATTAGGGCTCCGTAGGCGGAGAGGGGCCTGGTACGACGAAGTCGTGCCGGCAGTTCGCGCGGGGAAGGTCCAACTCGGTTCGGTATGATGCGAACAGGCTGTTGTCGCGTTGTTCCGTGACCACGGTTCCGTCGGTGCCGTAGATTGTCGCCACACAGGGACCGCCCACAAATCCTTTTGACGGCCGGGTTCGGTAGCGGCCGTCCTCGATCTCGGCCACGCTTCCCGGCCCGCTGTTGTTCTTGGAGGTGTCGGGAGCGAACATGATCCGGCCGCCGGGCACCGGGCTTCCATCGAAAGTAACCTCGCCGGAGACCTCGTAGCGTGCCGGGCCGCCGGGCTCGCTACAACCGGCCAGCGGCAGGAGCATGGCCGTCGACAAACCGAAAAACTTCAGCATCCAATTTCCATTCATGGTTGATAGCCTCCCGCCGGCCGGCCGTCGTCGCGCTGCGCCAGTTGGCGGTAGACGGCCAGATCGATGGTCTCGCCGAAGAAGTGGATCGAGCCGTCGGCCATTGCCATGTGGCAACCGCCCGGGTGACGGCTGCCAAAACAGCGGGTGTGTGTTCCGAGATAGAGCGTGTTTACAAAGCTCCCGCTGGAGTCGACCCAGGCCTTGTTGGACTGGTAATCGACCAGCGGATTATTGATTGGGTCGACGGCCGCGGCCAGAACGATTGGGTGGCTGCTGCCGCCGGCGGTCCGATTTGCCGACGCCCAACTAAACCAGTTATCCCAGCCGACGTTGGTATGGGCGTACGACCACCAGCGGCTCTCGCCGACCAGATATGTGTTGGTCGTTCCGTCAAGGATGTCGGCAATGCGGACGCGAGAGTTCGTGTGCAGCACGCCGTTGGAGAAGCGGACCCGGCGGTTCGAGGCGCTGCCGGTCAGGCAATCGGCCTCCGATTCATCACCCCCGCCCTGAACGCCCATGTAGTTCGTGCTGGGATCCTCGGCCCTTGGCGCCGGATCGGAAGGGCACTTGAAGATATCCAACGGCGTGTTCTGGGCCTGTTCGCTGTCGGCCGGTTCGCCGTCGCCTTGCAGGGCGGCAAAGTTACCGGCCATGTCGAACTGCTCGTATAAACTACCCTGCTCGAGATACGGCAGGATTTGCACGGTCCAGGGAGCCTGCCGCTTGGTCGACCCTCCGGCCGTGCAGCCGATGTCGCCGACAATCGCTCCCGGCGGAAACGTCTGCCGGGCGGCATGGTAGTTGTGCAGGGCCAGGGCGATCTGCCTCAGCTTATTGCCGCACTGCATCCGCCGCGCCGCCTCCCGGGCCGACTGCACCGCCGGCAGCAGAAGCGCGATGAGAATGCCGATGATCGTGATCACCACAAGCAACTCGACGAGCGTGAACCCGCGACGTCTCAGTCCGTGTTTGCAGCCCTTCGGAACCATTGAGCGGTTCTCCGTTTCGGACCGGTCGGCAAGGAGACGTTTCGCTCCTCCCCGAAGCCGGTCCATTCACTCGATACCCCTCAGCGTAACCCGATCCGCGGCAAGGACAAGCGTCTGGTGCGTGGTTGATCCAATTGACATGGGCCAGCGCGCGATTTAACATAGAAGGGGAGCCACGAGGTGGTCTATGAGCGATCGGTTGAGTAGTTTTGCGTCCATGAGAGCCGTAACCCAAATGCGGGCGGTGATTGACGGGTTTGCTGCGCGCTATGCGGCCATTCGTGCCGCGGCCGGGGCCGAGAAAGCCCCACTCCTAAAAGCGTTCAAGCGACTCCAGCAGGCAGCCGCCGAGGATGACTATGCTCGCGTGGCCCGGGCCGACTGGGCGCTGCATCTGGCCATTGTCCGGATGGCGGCCGTCGAGGGACTGGAGGCGGTTTGGAAAGCCGCCGCCAGCGCGATGGACGTGTTCCACGTCGAGTCGATCCGCATCTGCTGGCCCGAGTTGACCGTGCTGTTCGAGGCCCACCGGGCGATCGTCGACGCAATTTGTGCGGGCGACGCCGTGGCCGCCGAAGACATCGCCGGCGCCCATCTGGACGCCGTCTGGTATCGGCTGGCGGAGACGCAGGCCGACGCCTCTCTGCCCGACGACCCCTTGGCCCGGGCGCGAACTTACCTTGATTTCCACCTTCACGAACAGGTCCGGCTGGGTTTTCTGGCGCAATACGTGGCCCAAACAAGCCCCGGTCACCTGGCCCGGCTGTTTAGGCAGAACTTCGATTGCAGCTTTACGGAATACCTGCGGGAACTGCGATTGCGGAAGGCGGTGAAGCTGCTTCTTGGCAGCTCGCAGCCGATCTGTCGGATCGCGGCCATGGTCGGCTACGCCGATGCCTCGCGATTCTCCCTGCATTTCCGCCGCCGTTACGGCCTTTCGCCCCGCGCCTACCGCCAACGATTTGGCCACTGAGCGGATTCCTGCGTCTGAAAAAGGGGGTCTTCCGGAATCAAGATGCGAATTTTGGTTTTTCGGTAGCCGTCGGCCACCCGGGAAAACCACAACGCCAGCCCGACATCGGACTCCGCGGCAAACGACTCAAGTGCTTGCCGCAAAGGAGGACGGATTTATTCGCAAAGACAGGCCGGGAAGGAAACCCCTTCCGGCCTGTCCGATTTGGAAGGCACCTAACGCATTACCTTTGAAGTCTTCATCAAGCAACTACGCTGCAATTGGAACTTGACGGTGCATGACAGCGCAAGTTTACTTGTTCTTCTTTTCTTGCTTTAGTTTTCGTTTCTCCTTTGGGCTACGTTGGGCTTTCTTCTGCTGTTCCCTTTTGCCTTTATCCTTGCTGCCCTTATCACCCATATCTGTTTCTCCGTGATTGAAAACAAATGTTCCACTGGGTTCCGTCAGACCGGTTTGACGTTCTCGGCTCTTGGGCCTTTCGGTCCACGTCCTTCAGTGTACGACACTCGTTGTCCTTCTTGGAGTTCTTCGAAGCTCACGCCTTCGAGATTTGACGAGTGAAAGAAAATGTCCTGGTCGCTCCCGGTGTCGATGAACCCGAAGCCCCTGTCCGTGAGTCGCTTGATCGTGCCTTCAGCCATTTGTCCAATTCCTCAAGAAGTGTGCGGCAGCGTTGCCCAAAACCAAAACACCATGTTCCGGCTGCTCCGCTGCAAACGGCTCATTCTACCGGGTGAACTGGCAACGAGCAACTGGTAGCGGGCGATGGCACGGGCCAAAAGTACAAATCACGCTTTACGCAGCTTCGGGTGGAAGGGGCAGGGTAGGGGGAATGGGAAGGGAAGAGAAATGAGGTTCATCCGGTTGAAGCGTAGCTGGGCCACGGGATCGCCAACATTAGG
>CAZDHN010000461.1:0-5451 GCA_964505115.1 uncultured Planctomycetaceae bacterium | reverse complement strand
GGCTGAAAATGCCGGGCGGCCGCACGGAGTGGCTACTCGACGACGTGGTCGGCTTCCAAACCAGTCTAAACGAAGGCGCCCTGTTCGGCATGGGACAGGGCATGGTCGGCCTTTTCGCGGTAATGTCGATTGTGGCACTCATCGGCATCCTCATGTGGCTCTTCGTCTTCGGGGCCGCTCGCGACTGGACGCTTACCGTCGCGCTCGGATCCGTTACCGGCGGCACCTTCGGCAATCTCTACGATCGGCTCGGCTGGCCGGGGCTCAAATGGAATTTCGCCAATGAGTTGCACGGCCTGGGTGATCCGGTTCACGCCGTGCGGGACTGGATTCTGGTGATGATCGGCAACTGGCCCTGGCCCACCTTCAATATCGCCGACGCCATGCTGGTAACCGGCGCCGCCCTGCTCTTCCTCCACGCCTTTCGAGCCGAAACGGGCAAGAAAACCGCTGCCGGCGAGAAATGATTCGACGATAGCCGCCAGCGGCGGAAGCTGGCGGTTGCCCGACATTCTTCGTCGAACAGCGTGAGCCTCGCCCTCCCGGCCGCGAAGTGTTGCCTGGATGTGGGCGGAATTGAACCAGGCCCGAATGATTCCGCTGGAAAGGCGCTAAACACCTGCGCCACGGGGGGTTACGTTGCGCTAGGCAGATAACCGCGCCCGCTCGCCTTGCACTGCCTGGCTGCTCCCTGCCCGATTTTCCTATGCCGTGTATTTACTACGGATACCCCAGGCGTATGCCATATCGCTAAATAACCCATATCGCCCCATTGACAATGCCTATTAGGTCTACTTAGCATAGTAGCTTGGGCGTTACGTTTACGTCAGTTGGGGTGAGAGCGGTCTAGATCGATCGACCTGCTCGGCCAGGCGTGTCTCTTTCCTCGAACGGTCCGTGCGATGCACTTCACTCGCCGCTTGCAGTGTAGCAACCTGTCGGACCTGCCCACGCGACTGTCTCGCCCAGGCAACGTCCGCTTCTTGTTTCTGACCCAAACACCCTCTAGCTCCTAGACACAAGGGAACAATACGATGAAGACTAGCCGTCGCGACTCTGCCGGTGCCGGATCACTTCGCTCGATCCGATCGCGAAAATTGGGTCTGGAGCCGTTGGAAGAACGGGCCATGCTGGCCATCGTCTTTCCCAGCACGTCGGACGGTGACGCCAAATCGATGCTCGAAGGGCTCACGCCCGACGTCGAGGAGCATGTGCCGCCACTGATCGACGATCTGATCGCCAGCCTGCCCGCCGGGGCCGACCCGGCTTGGGTCTACCAGGCGTTCCCCGGCGAAGTCAACGATATTAACGTCTACGGGGGAATGCTCGACAGCTTCCTCTTCCTGGACGACGCCGACAGCGTGCCCATCTATCGGATTCTGCCCGCCGTGTCCAAGGACGTCTACGGTGTGGAGTACAGCGCGCAATACGACTTGTCGTTAGAGTTCGCGGCCACGGTACAGGCCTACGTCGAACTGTTTGCTGAAGCCAAGTCGGCGCCTGCTTCGTGGTTTGAGGCTGGCGCTCACGTCGGCGCTAGTGTCGGCTTGGGCTTCACGGCGGCTTTCGGTCCGGGATGGACTTGGGCACAGATGTTCTCGCCTCTGGATCAGATGTTTGATATGGCCGATGCCAGGGCCGTTCTGCCAAACTACGCGGCGTATCAGGACCTGATTCCCGAACTGGGACATTTCCGAAGCAGAGTGCCGGACCAAGTCGACGACAACAAGTACATGGACGACAGTCTCGATTCCGAATGGATTGTCATATCGGCCGGCGACGGGCCGGACACCGTCGATCTGAGCAGCATGACCGGCACGTCGACGATCATTCATGCGGGCTCCGGCGACGATACGCTATCGGCCGGCGGTACCCGACCGCTCTTGGATGTCTTGGGGTTCCCGTACATGGGCAATCAGCCTTCATCGCAAATCGAGCTTTACGGCGAAGACGGCGCCGACACGTTCTTCGTCAACAAGTGGTTCGATGTTAAGGACATGGTGATCGACGGCGGCTCGGGCAACGACCTGCTGGTACTGAAGGGGACCGAGGGCGACGACATCATCGTGCTCAGGGCCGACGGCAGCGGCATGCTCAAGGAGATCATTCTCAAGGCGCCAAGCCCCAACCCGGGCCAAACCGCCAACGAGAAGATGACGATCGAGTATCCCGGTGGCAGGACGGCCACGGGTGGTTCCTTCGAGCTGACGTTCGACAACGGAATCGACCCGCCGGCCACTTCGTCGCCCGTGCCCCACAACGCGAGCGCCGCGCAGGTAGAATCTGCTCTGGCGGGCATACCGACGATCGGCACCGGCAACGTTTCGGTTACCGGCCCCGACGGCGGGCCCTGGGAGGTCGAGTTCAAGGGCACGTTGGGTAATACCGACCTGAGGCTGATGATCGCCGAAGGCTGGGTCACCGGCGACGAACTCCAGTGGACCACAAGCGAGCTTGCCATTTCGGAAACGGTCCAGGGCGATTCCGAGTCGGCCTATCGAGTCACCTTACCCCAGGGCGTGGTTGGCGGCCGGTTCAAACTCAAGGTCGACGGCACCGAGACCGATTGGATCGACGACGAGGCCGATGTCGACGAGTTCAAGGAAAAGGTCGTCGCCGCTCTGGCTACCTCGGCCGGTCTTACGCCCGACGATGTCCGCGACAGCGTCAACGCAATGGGATTCGAGGGCGGGCCCTGGGAGGTTCGTTTCGACGGCACCAACAAGATCGTTTTGGAGTTGGCTGCTTCGGAACTTGAGCAGACCGTCCAAGGCCAACTGAGCGTCAGCCAGCAGGCCGAGCAGGGCGATAACCAGATTCAGAGGATCGCGCTACCGTCCGATGCCGGGAGCGGCACTTTCATGCTGGGGTTCCACCCGACCGCCTCCGGTCCGTGGCGATACACGGTGCCCCTGCCCGCCGACGCTTATGCGATCGAGGTGCAAAACGCCCTGGAGCTAATTCCGACAATCGGCCCGGGTAACGTATCGGTCACCGGCCCGGTGGGCGGCCCGTACGATGTCGAGTTCATCGGCGACTTGCGCGAGATGACTTTACCTCTGATCGAGGTTGACGGCACGGGGCTTACCGGTTCGTTTTCGGCGTTCGTCTCCACATTCTTCGATGGTACGGCTACAAGCGACGAATTCCAAGTTGTCCAAATCGGTGGAGTTGCCGGCGGCACGTTCGCGCTTGAGTTCACGAATCCCGGCGGCACCACCAGCAGGACCAGCGATATTTCATATATCGCGACAGCCTCCCAAGTGAAAAATGCCCTGAACGCCATTCCGTCGATCAGTAACGGGGGCGGAAGTGTCAGCGTCTCGCTTACCATTGTTGGTTCTGATAGAGCCTGGAGCGTTGACTTCGACGGCGGCATCCTTGGGAACACAAACGTCAACGAGTTAATACTCGACACCAGCAACTTCATTGGCGGCCCCACGACCGGTTCTTCTTCCGTCACCGAAACGCAGGCGGCGGTGGCCGGCACGAACGAGCAGCAGGAAATCGACTTCGACCCAAAACCGACCAGCGGCACGTTCGCGCTGACGTTCGAGGGCGCCAGGACAAGCACTCTGTCCTATAACGCCTCGGCAACGCAGGTTCAGGACGCCTTGAACAGCCTGCCGACCGTCGATGGAAACGTTATCGTTAGCGGCTCCAACGGCGGGCCGTGGACTGTCGAGTTCGTCGGCGACTTCCGCGCCCAGGACCAGCCGGGCATCGGCATCGACGCCTCCGACCTGATCGCCGGGGGCGGCACGATCATACCGGAGATCGAGGACGTCCAACAAGGCGCCAGCGTCAACGAGGTGCAGACGATCCAGATGCCGGGCGAGGCCGTCAGCGGCACGTTCATGCTCACGTTCGACGATGGCAGCGGCCCGCGGCAGACGGCCGGCATCGCCCACGACGCCCCGGCCGCCGACGTGCAAACGGCCCTGGAAGGGCTATCGACGATCGGCATCGGCAACGTCTCGGTCACCGGTCCCGACGGCGGGCCTTGGGAGGTCGAGTTCATTGGCGCTTTGGCCGGCGACGACCAGCCCATGCTGACCTCCGACGCATCGGGTCTCGTCTTCCAAGGCGGGCGGCTCAACGTTTCCGAGGTAGTCCGCGGCAGCAACGGCACCGATATCACCATCGCCACCACCACGTTCGATTCGCTGACAAACGTTGAGGGCTTCCTGATCGAAGGCAGCGGCGGCAACGACGTGCTGATCGTGGAAAACTCCGCCGGAGCGATCCACTTCAGGGACGGCATCACCTTCGTCGGCGGCGACTCCGACAATAACTTCGTCGGCGGCAACGGCGCCAATCGGATCATCTTGCAGCAGACGGGCCCCTCATCGCCGGCCGTGACCAGCGAGTTCTACGCCGGCAGCAGCAAGATCAGCTTCGGCAACAGCCCGACCGACGTGCAGATCGTCAACTTCGAGGATATCGAGTTGGTGACCGACGAGGTTGTGGCCACCACCATGCGACTGGTCGCCACCAACAACCCCAACGATATCGACGTGCGGCCGACCCTCGGCGCCGCCGGCTACGCCACCGGCACGATCGACGACTATACGCCAATCGACTTCATCAACAAGCCCAACCTGGAAGTTAACGCCATGGCCGGCGACGATTCGGTCTGTGTCGAGGAAGGGCTCGAACTGCTCTTTACCATTACCATCGACGGCGGCATTGGCAACGACGTGCTGGTGGCCGACGCCACGCTGATCGGCGGCGTGGGCGACGACACGCTTATCGGCGGCGCCGGACCCGACACGCTCATCGGCGGAGACGGCGACGACATCATGGTCGGCCGCGACGGCAGTAACATCTATGACGGCGGCGCCGGCTTCGACACCATCCTCATCGAGGGCACGCCCGGCGACGATACGATGCAAGCCGCCCAAATCATGCCCAACCAGTTCTGGCACAAGACGGGTGCTTCCGCCGGAACCGACACGATTGGTACAGTGGAGTTGGTTCGCATCGAGATGGGTGAAGGCGACGATAGCCTGACCGCCTGGCACGCCGACCTGCTGGCCGCCACGCCCGATGCCGCCGTGCCCTTCAGCATCGTTGGCGGCGGGCCCTTCGCCAGCGACGTGCTCACCGTGAAAGACGACGGGCCCGGCAACGTCGTCATACTGCGACAAGGCGCCGACGATCAAAGTGGAACGGTAGTGGTGGGGAATCTGGCACCAGTCTATTATGAAGGCATTGAGGATGTGAACATCACGCCGCTTAACACAATAACCTCGGGCACGGGCGACGACGGCAAGGGGCGAGTAGTCGTTCTGGACCGCGATCCGTTCGAGTGGAACGACGCCCGACTGAGCGCAACCGACCTGAACGTGCTGGCTTCCACCTCCCACAACCCCACGATCCACGTGCCGGGCGAGGAAGACTGGTACATTTTCCGGGCGCCGAAGATTGGTAGTTTTCGGTTGGAGGTGA
>CAZDHN010000460.1:0-5457 GCA_964505115.1 uncultured Planctomycetaceae bacterium | reverse complement strand
CCGGGCTTCGACATCGAATAAATGTACTCGACGCCGTCGATCTGGTAGAGCAGCTTCTCCAGCCGGGTTGTGATCTTCTGCTCGACCTCTTGCGACGAGAGGCCGGGCGCCGAGACGAAAACGTCGGCCATGGGCACGACAATTTGCGGCTCCTCTTCGCGCGGCGTAAGAAACAAGGCGACCAACCCCAACGCCAAGGAGACCACAACCAGCAGCACGACCACATCGCCCCGCAAAAAGGTCTCGACGATACGCGTCATCAAGGGTGTTTTTTCGACGTTATCCGTCATGGTGTGGTTTCCCGCCCTGATGTTCTCAGCAGCACGCGATCGCCGGGGTCTAGGCCGCTGATGACCTCGCGGTGGTTTTCGTCGCCGAATCGTCCGGTTTTGATCAGGCGGCGTTCGATTGTGCCGTCCGGGCCGACCATGTCGACAAACTGCAACTGGCCGATGGTCTCGATCGCAGCGGTGTGGATGCAGAGGTGCCGCCGCTTCTCGACCGGTATGATCAGCCGTCCGGACATGCCCTCGAAGAGGTCTTCCGAGCGTGGCAAACGAACCTTGACCAGGAAGGATCGGCTGGCGGCTTCCGCCTGGGGTACGATTTCGTCGACGACGGCCTTGATTTGCCTCTTGCCTTGGACGTCGATCTGGACCGCCAATTCATCGCCCGGCTTAAGCCGCACCGCCAGGTTTTCCATAACCGGCACCTCCAATCGCAGTGAGGTGGGGTCGTAGAGGATTAGCAGCGGCTCGCCGGGTCGGGCCATGTCGCCCTGCTCGGCCAGCCGGTCGACGATCATGCCGTTCTTCGGGGCCTTGATCGTTGTGTACGAGAGCATTATGTTGACTTCGCTCTGGGCCTGCTGGGCGTGGTCGCGCTGGGCCCGGTTTACCTCGACCGCTGCCGTGGATTTGTCCATCTCGGCCTGGCTGATCACCTTCTTCTTAAGCAGTTGCTTCGCCCGATCGTAATCGCTCTCCGACCGCGACAAGGCCGCCTCGGCGGCTACCACGGAGGCCTTGGCCTGACTGAGTTGCGTCTCCAGCGCCCGGCGGTCCAACTCGATTAGCACGTCGCCCGCCTTGACCGTCTGCCCGGCACGCCCGTTTACCGCATTGATGGGCGCCAGCACTCGGGCGGAGATTTCAGTCCGGCTGGATGCCTTTAATGTTCCGACTGCCTCGGTTACGTAATCCTTAAAGACTTCGCGGACTGCGTAGAGGGTCGCTTCCGGGTCGATGTGTCGGACGGCTACGTCACTCTGATCGGGTTGGATCTTTTCGGTCGTCAGGCCGGCCAGCCAGGCAACGATCAAGACAAGCGCGGCAAGCCCAACGACGATAGGCAGGACCTTTTTCAGCAGAATTCCCGCAACTGCTTTTGGTTTCATTGAGTATCTCCCGTTGGACCACGCCGCTTGGTGTCAGGAACACTTCTCAACACATGTTAACGGATATTGGTTAGTGTAAATAGACAATACTGTCAAGTGCATTTGGTCTCGCTTGCCGGTCTCGGTTGAGCCGGGGGCAAGGGGTGCCCGCTGCTGACATTCGCTCGCCGTGCCCGGCGACAAGCGAGTCCGTCTTGCTTTGGCGGCCACGCCGAAAGCGCTATCCTTCAGCGTGACCGCCGGGATCTGGCGCAGAAATCGACATGCGACCTTACGAGATGCGCACACGGTGACAAACAGGCTGCCGTTATCCCTTCTTTGGAATGTATTTTTCCGTAGCGCGTTGTTCGTCATATTCCGCGCTTATGATCGCTTCCGCGATCTCTTTTCTATGCACGGCCATTTCCTTTGGCGCCTCGATGCCGATCCGCACCCCGTGGCCACGGATATGCAGGACTGAAACCAGAATCCGGTCCTGAATGACGATGCTCTCGCCTTCTTTGCGACTAAATACCAGCATGCCTTGGCCTCCTTTTCCTTGTCTTGGGACGTGATTACCACCACGTCGGGCAGGACGGCGGCCGGACCAGCCGAACTGGAGCTACGCCCGGCGGTACGAAGCCGGCTCGACTGGCCCGGGCGGTTGCGATAACGCGGTGCCAATCATGTCGCGGAGTGCTCCTCCTCTTCCTCGTGCTCGCCCGTGTCATCGGCACGGTGCATTAAACTGCTCGCCAGTCCATCGCGAACCGGCGAAGCAGCTATATTCATGCTCAGGGCGATGTTTTGCAGAGCCAGGTCGTCCGTGTTCACGGTGAGGTACTCCTTGGGAGTAACCCCGATGCGTTTCGCGCCTTGAAGAACAACCAGAATGAACAGCCCAAGGAGCGTAAACGTGTACAGAACGCCGACCATTCTTTGCCCGACGGGATCGGACGTCAGCAGTTCAGGGATGCTAGTTGCGCGAAGGAACGTGTGATTGGCGATGAATCCATCGATGGCATTCTGGAAGTACACGTAAGGCAAGTAGCCGAAGTAGAATCCGATCAATCCCACGATGCCCGTCAGATATCCGAGACCCACGCGACCGTAGCTACGGATCTCGCAACCGATCATGAAGACACTTCCGACGGCCAGGCACGGAGCGGCCAACAAGTGTCCGATGTGCAACCCCCAGCCTTGCGGTTTCGGGGCTGCGTTGGGAACCGGCCAGCCGAACCCTAGCCACATTGCCAAGACGGTCACGTTGAGCACAAGGACTGCCGCCAGGATGCCCGACACTGGAAGCAACGCCTGAAACATCCGTTGGGTAACGACCGGAATTTTCAGTTTCTGGTAGTGTGAATTCGGAACCAGCAGGGATTCTGGCGCCATCAACCCGCACTCGGTTCCCACCCCCGCCTTCGCGATACCGAACCCCAAGCAGGCGCCAGCGGCGAGACGCACGATATTGATCCAAAGGGAACCCGAGCCAAGGGCCTGGTTGGTGCTTGCGAAGAAACCGGTGTATAGCGAGGAGAGAATGACGACGGCAACGATGGACCAGGCGCCCATGCGGAGCACGCTCTTCCAGGGATTGTACTTCTCGTCCAGTACGAAGCAATGGTCGTGTTCCAATCCCGCATCGCGCAACTTGCGGCACGTGGCGAGTGTCTCTTGGTGCTTGAAATACGGTCCGTATCCGAGTTTGGCCACCAACTCGAAAGCCAGGAATGCAAATGGCAATCCGCCAACGGCTATTGTCAGGCTGGCAATACTCATCACTGCCAGCCCGCCAAAAATGTGATGGGTCGTGCATCCGGGTCCCAACCGTGTTCCAAAGCCGAAGATGATTCCTCCCAGAAAAGCAACAAGCAACATGCCCGGCGAATACTTGACCCAGTTGCGGCTTTCGCCCTCCAAGCGTCCAACCAACCATGCACCCAGTAATGCGCCAATGATAATCCAGTGGATATCGGGCGAGTACACCCGGGAAATAGTGTTAGTGTGCGTGATGTTGGCTTCGACGGTTGAGAACATCTTGGCCAAACCCGTCGTGACGGGAATGAACTTGCCGAACATCAGGAAGTAAATAGCCTCGCCAAATCCGACGACAACTCCTCCCGCCGCGAATGACCATTGGCGACTCCAAAACGACCGGCGTTTGCTATTCGTGGACATTGTTTTCCTTTCATACGTAGTGCCAACCTTGGGCTTCTGGCAATCGCGTTCTCGGGGCCAGCTTTGAATCTGAACAAGCGAGGAGGACAGGATTCATTTGTACGAAAGACCCTCTTGGCCTTTCCGACAAATGAGACTCGTCCCCTTTTCCGACACGTTGTGGCAGTTGTTCAACAAAACACGGGCCAGTGGAGTAATCGGACGGAATACCTATATGTCTTTATTGTAATATACCCCGTGGTGCATATGCGGGCAAGTGCATATACGTGGGCGTGCGGAAGGTATCTTGGGCGAAGAAGCCCCAAGTCGGAAAAGCCTGTCAGCATGGGTGGGTCGGTCCGCATTCCCGCGGGGGCTGCCCGAGTGTCGGCCCCCGGTTTTGTCAGCGCGCTGACAAGATATTGGGGCCATCCTGACGGTAGCCCACTCAGTTAGCCGGTATGCCGACCACCATTACGTAAGACCGATCGGTCATCGGCTAGTGGAACAACTCGCAGTGCGGGCTGGAAAGCAAAGAAAAAAGGGCGGGACACTTGTGCGACGCGCCCTTTGGGTCTATTGGGGCCCAGAAGCCCCGTCCCCTTTTCCGCGTAAGCTAAGCAGAGTCCGATTCCTCGGATTTCACGCAGGGCGACAGCCCGATCCGTGTCAGTATCCAAACCATGGGACACCAATTTGTAAAGGCCGATTGCAGAAGATTCAGGCCGGCAAAGGCCGTCAGCAACAGCCAATAGGGGCTATGAAAGTAGCCCAGCCCGACGCTCAGCAGCACCACCACGCCGGCCGCGAGCCGCAAACCTCGTTCGGTAGTCATAATAGAACCTCCCTGTTACCTGACACGCGGGGCGGATCTCATGCCTTGACCCACCCCGCGGCCTTTCCGTAACAGAGACTACTTGTCTTTCCACAATCCGTGCAGATTGCAGTACTCTCGGGCAGATACCGTTTGGGCCTTGACGAAGAAGACGGCCTCGGGTGCTCCGCCCGGCTCGATGAACGCGCGGAGCGTCTTGCCATCGGCGATAAGGTCGATCCACATGATGTGGTGACTCTCCGTCATCGGGTGCGGCGTACTGCCGACCTTGACCTTGAAGCCGCCGTCGATCTTCTCAATTACCGGGACGTGCTTGTTCTCGGCCGCAACGGCCGTCTGCTCTTCGAGCAGTTCCATTGGCTGGCCGCAGTGGACCAGGGACGGTCTACCGGGCTCGACAATCTCGACGATTGTGCTGCAAACAGCGCACTTGTAGACCTGTGCCCGTTTTTCGGGCGTTTTGTCCGCCGCCAGTGCCCGGCTTGCCGCCCCGGAGACAATGGTTCCCGCTCCAATTCCCGCTGCCGCGGTGAAGAAATCGCGCCTTTTCATGATGACATCCTCTCGTTCTGTGGGCTGCCGGGGGAACCTACATTGTAGTCGCATGTCCGTGCGGATGGCTTCCCGGATCACCCTGGGTTTCTAACGTTAAAGATCGTTCAATTCTCGAAACAATACAGCGACCGTCAGAAATTTACAATGCTCACAATCCGTGTCGCTCTTCAAGCAGTCTCACCTCGATCGGCTTCTCTTGACTGTTAACGGAAGTATGGGCAACACGCAACGGCAATGAGAACGGTATCTCCTGCTCTTCGAATGCCCGAAATATCTCCAGATTGAGTTTTTCGCTGAACGCGAGGAAATCCCAGTAGTTTGGCGGATGATACCAGTAGATGATTCGGATATTGAATGAATCGGAATTGAACTCGTTGAAGAATACGCGCGGCGGGAAGTCGGCTTCCATCCCCTCGTGGTTATCCAGCGCGGTCCGAATAATCTCGACGGCCTTTTGGATCTTCTCTCGCGGCGTGTTCAGGGGGATATGAAGATCGGCGAGTCTACGAATGTACGGTCGGCGTCCAACGTT
>CAZDHN010000459.1:0-5457 GCA_964505115.1 uncultured Planctomycetaceae bacterium | reverse complement strand
GACCACGGCGCATCGCACGTTGCGGTTGCTGGCCGAGTCGGATTGGGTGGTGCGACGCCGCAAGAGCGGTACGTTCGTGGGATCCAAAGCCGGCAACGAACAAGGGGCGGCCATGCAAACCGTTCGAGTATTGCTGTCCATCGAGCATCGCGGGCTGGGCACGTTCTCCTCCGATGAGTTGATGAGCGGGATACGCCGGGTGGTTGCCGGCGCCAGCGTGCAGTTCGATTTCGTGCCGTCGGGGGATCGGGCCCGGTACATGAACGGGCTGCTCCAACGGGCCGAGGCCGACAGCAGTCTACTTGGTTTCATTGCCGTCAGTTGTACCCAGGACGTCTACCGCCGACTGGCCGAGGCGGCCGTGCCGACCGTGGTCATCGGCTCGCTCTACCTGGGCGGCCCGGACATGCCCTCGATCGACACCGACTGTTACCAGATGGGCCGGCTGCTGGCTCGTCACCTGGTCGACGGCGGCCACCGCCGGCTGGCGATCTGTAGTTTTTCGGAGTCGCGGCCGGGCGACAACCGGTTCTACGAGGGCGTCAGCGACGTGCTGACCGAGGCCCGGCTGCCGCACAACGCGCTGAGGCTGTTGGCCATTCCGCGTGACACCGTATCGTTCGAGGCTGCCGTGCGACACCTGCTCCAACGGCCCGAGCATCCAACCGCGTTAATGACCACGGGCGACTCTGCGGCGGAGACGGCCGCCCGAATCGCCGAGCAGCTCGGCTTGAAGGTACCCGACGACATCGAGATCGTCTTCCGCGGCAACGCCACGCCGGCCGCCCGGCAGTCGCCCCACAGCCGGGTTGAGCCCGTTTGGCCGTTCGAGCGGATGGCCGAATCGGCCGCGCGGATGCTGGATCGGCTGGCTCGCGGATTGCTGCTCGACGAGCAGCGGATCGTGGTCCCCGTGCGGCTTCGCGAGGCGCCACGCGGCAATAACCAAGGGGTAACCGAGTAACTTTGTTTTCGTTTTACACTGTTCACGGGGTGAACCATTGCAAAACAGGTTATTTTCGACGAGTTCCGTTTGTTTAGCCGGCGGGCTTGCCCGCCGCGTTTGGCAGGGGGCACCCGCGACGAGAAACGCGGCGGGCAAACCCGTCGGCTAAACGCTTACACCAATTGATCGTTCGATTCGCACGTAACACAACATCTCACGCAACACAACAAAGGGAGGGAAGTCTGATGCGCGGCAACACACTCACCGGCAAGCTCCTGTTCGGAGCGCTCGTTTTAGGTCTGACCGGCACTCTTCCGGCGGTCGAGTCGCAGGCCGGGCTCTACGCCTGGTACATGGCCGACGCGGGCGTTGAGGATGGCAGCGGCAACGTGCCCGACCAGGGCGATGCCGTTAAGCTTTGGAAGAACCAGGCGCCCAGCGGCAGCGCCCGTGACTTGGACGTCACCGGTGGTGGCGTTCCCAACTACGACCCGAGCGCGACGCTTTACGGCAAGCCGACGGTTCACTTCGAAAACAATGACCACATCTACGCATCGCCCGCCGCCGGTGCGTGGGGCACGCTCTCTCAGCCGGACACGATCTTCATGGTCCTGCGGACCGAGACCAGCAATGGCGGGACGCCCTTGTACGGTGTTGCCAGCAGCGGCATCCAAATGCTGATCAGCGGCAGCGAGTCGTCTCCCACTGGCAAGTGGGTTTTGGGTACCGACTCAAGCCCCGTCGGCGATACCAACGAGAGCTTCCTGTCCAGTGCCGACGCCGACATCGTCACCGACCAGCTCCAAATACACACGCTGGTGTTCAACGGCGCCACCAGCCAGCACTACATCGACGGCCAACTGGTGGCCAGCGGCGATATGACAAATGAGTCGCTGGCCGGCCTGCTGCTGGGTAGCTATAAAGCCAATTTGTACGGCAACTGGACAGGTGACATCGCCGAGGTGCGAGTC
This sequence comes from uncultured Planctomycetaceae bacterium, assembly GCA_964505115.1. GTDB lineage: Bacteria > Planctomycetota > Planctomycetia > Pirellulales > Thermoguttaceae > CAZDHN01. Next base: position 3,540 of record CAZDHN010000459.1, on the reverse strand, counting down.
TACGACAACATCTTCACGGACCCGGATCGCCAGGCCATCGAAGGCGACCTCTACCAGAAGTACTTCACGCCCGAGCCATCGGCTGCGGTGCTGCTGGTGCTGGGGGTTGCGTTTGTGTGGTTCAGAAGGCGGAAGTGATTTTGTATTGTGTATTTGGGATTGTGGATTCCAACCATGGATAACACGAATGGGCACGGATAGGAATATTGGGGTGAATTGCGCGACCACCGGTCGCGGCTTTGTGAGCCCCACAACCGTCAATCTGAAATCCCGAGCGTTCACGCTCGTCGAGTTGCTTGTGGTGATCACGATCATCGGCATCTTGATCGCGCTATTGTTGCCGGCGGTGCAATCGGCGCGGGAGGCGGCCAGGCGGATGCAGTGCGCCAATAATTTCAAACAGGTTGGGCTGGCGATGCACAACTACCACGCCACGCATGGCACATTTCCACCCGGCGTAATCTACCCCAGCTTCTTCGGCTGGAGCGCGTTCATCCTGCCGTACATCGAACAAGAGGCCGCGTACGAGTTGATCAACTTCTCGGCCGCCAGCTACTTCGTCAACGACGGCACCCGCGAGGGCTCCTCCACGCGGATCGAAGGCTATCTCTGCCCCAGCGATCCCCAGGGCGGCGAACTGGTTCGCTGTTGCAGCGGCGGCCACAGCTCGCAAGGCACGCACGACAACGAGGACGTGCGGCAGACGAACATGGCCGGCGTGAGCGACAGCGAAGACCACGGTGTTGTGCCACGCGAGTTTAGTCAGGCCAACGGCATGATGGCCCGCAACGAAGGCTGCCGGATCGCCGACGTGATCGACGGCACCAGCAATACGCTGATGATTGGCGAGGTAACCGGTGCGGGGCGAGGGTCGTACGACGCGCACTTCTGGGTGTCGTGGAACTGGTCGGATACGTGTGACGGCGTCAACGGGCCGTTCACCGTGCCCGGCGGCGCCTGGCCTGACACCCCGCCGCCCACGTCCGGCTGCTTCGGCATGTACTACACGGGTTTTTCGAGCTTCCACCCGGGTGGATGTCACTTCACGCTGGCCGACGGCAGCGTGCAGTTCCTCTCGGAGAACATCGCCCAAAACGTACTGACCGACCTGACCACGCGCAACGGCGGCGAGGTCATCTCGGAAGCGTTCTGAACAGCGTTCTGAACAGCGTTCTGAATCATGGCAGGATCAGCGGAGCGAAATGTGTCGAGGCTTACCAATTCACCCCTGCTTTGTACTGCTGGCGTCAAGGATCGTCTGGTTTCCGACGAAGCATGGGCCGTCGGCCTGCTGCTTCTCTTGACGTTGGCCGGTTGCGGTATCGAGGGGCCGGAGCGAGTGGTTGTAACAGGCGAGGTGACCTACCAGGGCCAGCCGCTTGAGAAAGGCCAGATTCGCTTCGTGCCCGCCCCGGGCAGCAAGGCGCCGGCCTCCGGTGCCCTCGTCGTCGACGGCCGGTACACGGTCGACGGCAAGGGTGGAGTGCCGCTGGGTACTCACAAGATAACGATCAAGGCTTACCTTCTTGCTGACGTGCAAGATCAGCCGGCCGACTCACGCGAGCAGACCCCCGAGACGACCCCGCCCCCCCAACAGTATCTCCCCGCCAAGTACAACACCAAGACGGAACTGCAGATCACCATCCCACCCGGCAGCCGCAAGATCACCAAGGATTTCAAGCTGACCGATTATTGATCTTTGCATGATCAATACGCGGGTCAACGGGGTTCCGTCGGGAAACCGGGCTTCGCCCTCGATCATTGGCTATGCAAGGGTCAATAGTTCTGTCTTCGTATTGTGCATGAAACGCACCGGAAGGAGCATGGAGAATGAGCCCGATCAGGCCACCATAGCGATCCGTCAAGACCGATTGTGACAATGGCCGACGGCGGAAGCCGGCAGTTGGATGGCAGACGCGAAACCGTCCGTAAACTCCGGGCTTGCGCCTGCGGCTATTCAAGAGGCAGTTCGCACACATACCGCTAAATACACACCGCAAAGCAGAAAGAGTATCGAGCATGAACAGCAAAGCCACAATTGTTATGTTGGCGATTCTGACGGTTTTGGCATCGGCCAACGTCTCCGCGGCCATTGAGATACATCCCAAGTGCAAACCTCTTCTGCATAAGCGCATGGGGCCGTTTGTGAACCTCAACGACGGCCGCGTGCTGGCCGTCACTGCCAGCGAGGCGCTGATCAGCAAGGACGAGGGCAAGAGTTGGGACTCACGTCCGCTGTTTGCGGATCCGAAGAAGTTCCAGACACGTGGTGAGCGAGCGCTGCTGCGCACACGCAACGGTGTGATCGTGCTAGCCTTCTTGAACGAAAGTGAACGAAGCGCCGGCAAATGGGACACCAACGACAGAGATGCACTGTCCAAATTCTATCTGCCCACGTATGTCACCCGAAGCTTCGATGAAGGCAAGACTTGGGAGACGCCTCGGAGGATTCAGAGCGGCTGGTGTGGCGCTATGCGCAGCCTGATTCAACTCGGAAGCGGCCGATTGGTACTGACGGGCCAACAGCTTGTGTTCGACCCGGGCCGTCACGTCGTTCTGAGCCATGTGTCCGACGACGACGGCAAGAGTTGGAAACGCAGCAACATGATCGACCTCGGTGGCGCCGGCAGCCACGGCGGGGCCATGGAGGCCGCGGTCGCCGAGCTTTCCGACGGGCGAGTCTACATGTTGATTCGCACCCCCAAAGGCTGGTTCTGGGAGGCGTTTTCGTCCGACGAAGGTCTGACTTGGTCGGTGATCCGCCAGTCGAAAATCCGAGCCCCCAGCGCGCCTCCCGGCCTTCTAACCCTCCAGAGCGGTCGCCTACTACTGGTGTGCAACCTCCATCGCGACAAGACTTGCGGCTATCGCGACGAGCTGTCGATGGCCTTCTCCAAAGACGACGGGCAGACGTGGACTGACCCTGTAGTGCTCGCGCGCAACCGAACGCCCAAGGGCGGCGACCAATACAGGCACATGCTGGCCTACCCCTACGTATTCGAACGTCGGCCGGGTGAGTTGTGGGTCACGACGTTTCAAGGGATGGTCCGTATCAGCCTACGCGAGGCCGACTTTGTGAAAACCAAAAAGTGATCCCTGCAATAATGCAGCGACAGCCAATCTTCGGGGCGTTTATACATTCAACCGACAACTAACGAGCGGCCCTCCATTGTAACAAGGAAACAATGAATATGAAGAAGCCAAGTGTTATCGACTTTTCACGATCGTTTTGTTATTTCGTTCCCAAAAAAGAACCGATCTGGACGCGAATCGATCTGAATTGCCGCTGCGAGGTGATCGATCGGGCGACGGGCCAATGCGACGAGTACCTAATGGGTGCCAGAACTCAAAGCGGCTTGGAGCCCGACCCATTATACGACGAACTCGCTCCCGGCAATGACCTTTGGATGATCTTTTCGAAAAAGCGGATCTACATTAGACGAAACTATGCCTCGTCATATGTACGAGCTTCCCAACAGGTCAAGCCTGACCACTTCGCTAAGAGTGGTTGGCACGTTCAGACCGCCGAGGCAAGTCCGA
>CAZDHN010000458.1:0-5497 GCA_964505115.1 uncultured Planctomycetaceae bacterium | reverse complement strand
AATCGGGCAACCTTCGCTTTGGTGGGCTAACAACTGTGATTTGCGGCACTAGTGCGCTCGCCTGCTTGCGTAGATTCCCAACGGCTAGAGGGAAGCCGATCTCCTTTGCCTCGCGGAAAACGCTCCCGATATTGACAGGAAACGTTATGTTGGAGCCGTGAGCGATCGGCCGCTTGTATTCATCAAGCAAGTGCCGATGGTCCAAAGCGATTTCCCTCACGGTATCCTCAACCGCCTTCACGAAATTCCCAGGCGCACCACTGGGCTCAACGTGCCATTCGGGAAACTCCGAAAGGACCGACTTGCGTCTGGCGAACAGAGCGGACCGCTTCCGCTTTTCCACCTCCCGTTTTCTTTGGCGATCGGTTTTCTGCTTTGAAGGCTTGCTCATTGCACAATTCCTTTTCTGTCGTCACGAAAGGACCACGCGCCAAATCGGTGCCGTCGATTTCAGGCGACTGGTCTCCTCTTGCGTACTCGAAGCACTAGCCGTGGGTAGTCGCGACGAGCAAAGGGCCACGCTGACCACCGTAATCTACGATTCCGAGGGTAGTCTGCCCCGAAAGGCAGCAAACCAACGTTCGGCGTGCGTGGGCCAATACTCTTGGATACTGGATAGTTCGGTCGCCTCGCCATACTGGTCTACGAACATGGGGCTGGTATCTACGATCTCGCAAGCAGCCTCAGAGTTAAGCCCCCGTGCGAGGGCTTTGTACGATGCCCGGCGTGTCCCTCTGGAATAACTAACGCAAGACCGCAACAGCAGTTTTTGGCAAGAGATCCAGGACCCAGCAAGGGCCGGAGAAGGGCACTTCAGATGGGAACAGAACGCTGAGTGGCGCGCGCAACAGTCGCTACTCGCCCGCGTCCGAGGGCAAGCGGACTTTGCTCGGCTGGTTTTTCCAGCCGAATCTCGCCCCGAACGCCTCGGGCATGAGGTTCTTATGGTGGTCGGTGCAACGGAGCACGAACACCAGAACCATCTGATCCACTTTGCTCGTTTAGTTACTGGTCCACCGGAACTAAAGCCAACCGGAAGCCGAGTGGGCTGCGCCCCCAGTCCGGCGGGTTGCCGTCGCGAAACATCGACCGGCAGAACCCCGAGCGGCTGCCATAGCTGCTGCTGCGAGCCATTCGGGCTGAGCCTGAAGACGGACCTACCGGGTCGGTCGGCGGCGACTGGGCGTAGTACCTCCAAGCATACCGATCCGCACACCACTCCACCACGTTCCCGTGCATGTCATATAAGCCCCAGGCGTTCGGCTTTCTTTGGCCTACCTGGTGTGTCTTGTTGCCAGAGTTCCTGATGTACCAGGCGTAATCGCCAAGGACCGCTGGATCGTCGCCGAAACAGAATGTCGTCGTCGTACCGGCGCGGCATGCGTATTCCCATTGGGCCTCGGTCGGCAGCGCAAATTTCATCTCGGTCACAGCACTCGCTATCTTTGCAGACAGGATGCGGCGTATGCCTGCCGCATTTAGCTTCGCCAAAAAGGGTTGAATGTCGTCCCAACTCACCTTTTCTACGGGGTTGGTTGGGGCCTTGAACAAGGACGGATTGTTGCCCATCACGGCCACTGGGCTTGCGTCACCTCGTACTTCCCCAGGAAAAAAGGCCGGGTAATCTTCACCCGATGCTGAGGTCCTTCACGTGGGATCACCGCAGTCAGCAACTTGTCACCGGCGGCCTTGGCGGGCCTTTTTGCTTGCAGCCTCCACGGGATTCTTGCGTTCGATCACTTCCACGAACCCAACCATATCAGTCGAGACTTGTTCGGGCCGCGCCGAGGACGTATCGTCAACGTCCGATTGCGATTCCGGAGCCATCCGCTCGCGAAGCAGCTTGTCGTACTCGACCTTCTTTTGTGGGTTCAAGAGCGTGATCTTGGCCTTGGCAACCTCGTTCAAAAGTCTCTGGGATTCGGCCGAGTGTTTGCCCGTCTGAAATGTCCGCAGGTGGACCATTCGTTGGTCCCCACACGCTTCAATCACGTCGGGGTCGTGCTCAAACATTCGCACGCCCAACAGTCCGTAGAGCGTCGGCGGCTGATCCTCGGGGGCGATTCCGAGCCATTTGTAGTACGGGTCAAACTTTTCGCTCATATCGCACCACGGATCGGCTTGAGGAAGTGACCACTTGATGGTGTTGAGAGACCTCACACGCCCTCGACGATTACGGCACGATAGTCAGCGCCTTGAAAGCGATGCTCTCGCACCTCGCGATAGGCAGGGCTGTCGTACCACGCCTTAGCCTCATCAAAGGAAGGAAACTCCAAGATGACAACACCCTCTACATCCGAACCTTCGAGCACCTCGTGACGCCCGTAGGCGGCCAGCACTGTGACCGGGTGACCGGCCAAGGTGGGGCCGACATTTTGCGAGTAAGTCGCAAGCTCCGAGGCGTTGCTGGTGCTTTCGCGGGTGAAGACGATGTATGTTGCCATTTCTCCTCCAAGTTCGTTTCAACTGGTGATCTGTTATACCCGAGATTCCGTGGGCTTCTTTCCGTTCACCTTACCGGTGAAATCCGGTCGCCTACCGTACCGCCCATTCTTCCCGATTATCCCGGTTTCCTCAATAGTCTTTCCAGGATCGGTTCTACAAGGTCCTGTCTGGCCAACCCCGCCCGCCACTCCCCCGGTATTCCCGCCTCGCCCCAATACGCGCGGGCTGACTGGCCGCAGATGGCAACCGGCCCTGGGTCACTTGGGTAGTGCGAGCAGGAATGCAGTGTTCCCCCTGCCAGAGACCGCGCATCGGCCGTCCGGCGAAAAAGCAACGTCCGTGTGAGCGACTCCTTCGTTGCGAGCAATCTCCCTGCCGGTCTCTGCGCCCCACAACTGCACACGGCCATTGGGACCACATGAGATGATGCGGCTGCCATCCGGTGAAATGGCCACACCCCAGAAAGAGCCGCTGTTCGTTGTGATTTGCCGTAACTCGCCACGCTGTTGCAGGTTCCAGAGCCGGATAGTTTGGTCTTCGCCGGCCGAAACTGCTTGGGAGCCATCGGCCGAAACGTCAACTGCGAGGACCGGCCCGCTGTGACCAACGAGGCTCCCCTGGAGTTCACCATGCTCGGTTTCGCGCAGGTGGATCAGGCGGTTCTTGCAGCCACAAAGCAGCAGTGTCCCGTCTGGCGTGAAGGCTACGGCGTTGACTGGGGAGGCGTGGCGACCGCGCCAGACTTGGCGGCCCGTTTCAACATTCCAAAGGCAGGCAGCCATGTCCCGACTGCCGGACGCGAGGTACTTGCCATCGGGCGAAAAGGCTACGCTTCTTACCCAGTCTTTCAGTCCAGCCAAGCGGTGAACCACCTTACCCGTCTCTGCTTCCCAGATGTAGATCGCGTCGTCGTTCCCGCCCGAAGCCACATAGCGGCTGTCTGGGGAGAAACAGACGGCGCCCACTCGGCCCGTATGTTTGTCGAAACAGATTGTTTTGCTTCCCGTAGCCACGTCCCACACGCAAACAGTCGTATCCTCAGAGCCGGAGGCGATCCACCGACCGTCCTGTGAAAACGCGACTCCCCAAATGGCCCCGGTCTGCCCAGTGAACTTCCGCACCACGCGAAGGGTTTGTGGAAGCACCGTGCTAGTGCTACGTACCAGCATGTCGCCACGTTGCGTGTTGATGCGGGCCGCAACCATCCACATGGTCGCTGCAATGACAAGAGCCAACATCGCGGCCAGCAACCATGCCCAGCGTTTTCGTGCCGCCGCAACCATCCGTGCCATGGGCTGCGGCGGCGCCTTAGGGCGTTGTCCGGTCCCCTGGGAAGTCAGCGGCTTTCCGGGCGGGCCGGCAGCGACTGTGAACTGGCCTGGGCTCTCGGCTGACCCTTTCGCGGCCAGCTTCCGCAGATTCTCCTCACCTGACCAACGGCCCACCGCATCTGCCACGTCGGCCATATCTGCTGGACGATCATCCGGCTGCTTGGCCAGCAAACGACCCACCAGCTCTCCTAGATCTTCTGGCACATCGTGGCGAACCTGTCGAATGTCCGGGGCTGGCTCCTGAGTGTGGGCCATCACCTTCTTGACGAACGTGGGGTGCTTTGGATCACCAAACGGGGCTTGGCCCGCGAGCAAGTAGTACAACGTGCAGCCCAGCGAGTAGATGTCGGCCCGATGGTCGGCACCACGTGCATCGTCGACTTGCTCCGGGGCGATGTAGTCCCCAGTGCCCATGACCTGATCGGTTCCGGTCAGCTCGGCATCCGGCTCGGCTTGCTCGACCAACCGTGCAAGGCCCAGGTCGAGCACCTTCACCACCCCATCGGGCGTCAGCATCAGATTCGACGGCTTGACGTCGCGGTGGACCAAGTCATGCTCGTGGGCATATTGAAGCCCGAGGGCGGCCTGGCGGACCGCCTCGCAGGCATCCGGGATCGCTAGGGGGCCGTTCTTCCGTACCAAGTGCGAAAGGTCGACCCCGTCGAGCAACTCCATCACCAGGTAGTGCTGCCCATCCACGTCGCCGGCATCGTGGGCGCGGACCAGGTTAGAATGGTCGAGCCGGCCCACTGCCTCCATTTCCTGGTGGAACCGGGCTACAGCCTGCGGATCGCGCAGTCGGTCCACGGGCAACAACTTCACCGCCACGGAGCGTTTCAGTCGCAGGTGCATCGCCCGCCAGACGGTGCCCATGCCACCGCGGCCGATCTGCTGGAGCAACTCGTACTGGCCCAGGCGTTGGGGTGGCAGGGCATCGGTCGTCTCATCTGCGTTACTCGCTTGGCTGCCCCAGACGACTCGGCTGATGTCTTCCGCTTTCCGGATCTGAGCCGCCAACTCCGGACTGACCTGCCCGGCACGGCTTCCGCCACCTTTCAGGTCGCGGAGCACCGAATCCTCCACGTCGTCAAGCGTCTCCAGTACGGCTTGGCAGTCCGGACACGTTTCGACCTCCGCCGCCACCCGATCGAACTCCTCGTGGGGCAGTTTGCCCAGCGCAAAGTCGATCAGAACGGCACGATCGAAGCAGCGGGTATGTTTAGGCTGTGAGGACATTGAACCTCAATTGCTCTGTGTACGCAGGCATCGACCGGCAATTACTAGCCTTCCGATAGGGAATAACGTCAGGCCGCAACACGTCTTTCGCCGATGTTACATCTCCAGGTCCCCCAATTCCTCCCTAAGTCGTTTCAGCACGCGGGATTTGTGAAGCCGAACGGCTGAGGGAGACACGCCAAAATCGACGGCGACGTCCTTGGCAGCCCGCCCTTCAATCGCAACCTGAGCGAACATCTGCCAGGTCCGATCCTCGAACTCTGCGTGTATCAGTTCCAGGCCCCGCAGGCGAAGCTCCTGGAGGGCGGTTGCCTCGGCCGGATCGTCGTCCTGGGAATCGCCGGATTCCGGGCTGTCTACTCCCTGGTGTTGGTGGAGCATTTGCAGGTTGCTAGTGCCACCTCTTGCGACCGGCTGCTTGCCTGCGCGGCGGAAATGGTCGTTGACCTTGTTTCGCGTGATGACCCGCAGCCAGGCGCGAAACG
>CAZDHN010000457.1:0-5505 GCA_964505115.1 uncultured Planctomycetaceae bacterium | reverse complement strand
TGCTTGGCACTGCTGGACAAGCCAGCAGTGGCACCCTTTTTCAACGGGCTGCTAGGGGTTTCTGTATGACAAGGCCCATCCACCAGACAATCCCGTGATTCGGAGACGGAACTTATGTCGCCCGCTTCTGCTCGCATGGTTGCACTAGCCGCATTGCTATTGGCTGCTTTCTGCCTCTTTACGCCGCCGGCCGGCGCGGCCGACGACATCCTGCTGGCCGACTTCGAGAACGGCTACGGCGACTGGAAAGTGACGGGCGATTGCTTCGGTCCCAAGCCGGCCAGCGGCACGCTCCGCAGCCAAAACCCCGTAAGCGGATTCCTCGGCAAAGGGCTCGTCAATACATACCTCAAGGGCGACCGGACGACCGGCACGCTGACGAGCCCGGAATTCAAGATCGAGCGGCCCTACATCACCTTCCTTATCGGCGGCGGAGCACACAACGACGGAACGTATATGGAACTTCTGGTCGACGGCCAGCGCCGCGGCCACGCGACAGGCAAGTCGAATGAACTGCTCGATTGGGCTCATTGGGACGTCAAGCAATTCGCCGGCAAGAAAGCCACGCTGCGAATCGTCGACCAAAGCACGTCCGGATGGGGGCACATTAACGTCGACCAGATTGCCATGAGCGACCATCCGCGGGGCGCGGCCGGCCAGATCGTCCTCTCGCTCGAGCAGCAGCGCGCGAATATGAAGCAAGCCATGGACAAGCTCGACTGCAAGGAGATCATCTTCTGCACGCGCGAGGTGGAAGGCGACGGGCATTGGTACGCCAACTTTGGCTACTGGTCGAATAACCCCGAGCGCACTATGTACCACCTGGGTGGAAGGCTCTGCCGCTTGAATCTCGAGACGGGCAAGACGACCGTACTGCTCGACGACGTCGAAGGCGGCGTCCGCGACCCGCAGATGCACTACGACGGCCGGAAGATCCTTTTCTCCTACAGAAAGGGCGGCCAGCCGTTCTATCATCTTTATGAAATCAATATCGACGGCAGCGGTCTGAAGCAACTGACCGACGGGAACTTCGACGACATCGAGGCGATCTACCTGCCCGACGGCGACATCATCTTCTGCTCGAGCCGCTGCAACCGGATGGTCAACTGCTACTACGTTCGCGTGGCGATCATCCACCGCTGCGACGCCGAAGGGAAGAACGTGCGTCCGCTCTCGGCGAACATCGAGCACGACAATACGCCCTGGCTCCTGCCCGACGGACGAATCCTGCATCAACGCTGGGAGTACATCGACCGCAGTCAGGTGCGCTTCCACCATCTCTGGACGATGGATCCGGACGGAACCAACCAGATGGTCTATTTCGGCAACATGCACGGCTCGACCGTGATGATCGACGCCAAGCCGATCCCCGGCACGACGAAGGTCGTCGTCTCCTTCTCTCCCGGCCACGGGCAGAAGGAACACGCCGGCTTCGTCACGGTCATCGATTCGGCGACCGGCCCCGACAATCTAGGCGCGGCCAGGCGGATCAGCGCCCAACTGTATCGCGATCCCTACCCGCTCTCCGAGGACCTCTTCATCGTCGCGAGGAAGACGGACTTCGGCATGCTGATGGGCGACGGGTCGTACCAATCGCTCTGGAGTATTCCGGCTGAATGGAGCACCAACACGCTTTGGGTCCACGAACCGCGTCCGCTTCGTGCCCGGCCGCGCGAGCGGATCGTTCCCGAGCGAGTGAAAACCAAGATGTCGACCGGGCAAGTCTTGCTGGAAAACGTCTACATCGGCCGTAACATGGAAGGCGTCGAGCAGGGCGATATCAAGAAACTGCTGATTCTCGAAGCGCTGCCCAAGCCGGTCAATTTCTCCGGCGGCTGGGAACCGATCACCTACGGCGGCACCTTCACGCTGGAACGAATACTCGGCACCGTGCCCGTGGAAGAGGACGGCTCGGCCCACTTCGAAGTCCCCGCCCTGCGAAGCCTCTTCTTCGTGGCCCTGGACGAGAACAACCTGTCGGTCAAGCGGATGCAAAGCTTCATGACCGTGCAGCCGGGTGAACGGGTTAGTTGCATCGGCTGCCACGAAAAGCGGAGCGGCACGCCGCGCTCGGGCCGCTTCACGCTTGCCATGAAGCATGGGCCGAGCAAGATCGAGCCGCTCGAAGGCATACCCGGCGTGTTCGATTTTCCCCGCGACATCCAGCCGATACTCGACCGCCACTGCGTCGATTGCCACGATTACACGGCGGGCAAGAAGGGCGGGCCGCGGGCGGGCGGCGTCATTCTTACCGGCGATCGGGCGGGAATCTACTCGCACTCATACTACACGCTCAGCTACCGCTTCGAGTTCATGGACGGACTGAACGCCGACGGCAACCGACCGCCCCGTTCGATTGGAACCTCGGCCAGTCCGATCATGAAGCGGCTCGACGGCGAGCATTACGGCGCGAAGCTATCAGCCCACGAGAAGGACATGATCCGCTACTGGATCGAGGACGCCGCGACCTATCCGGGCACGTACGCCTCGCTCGGCTGCGGCATGGCGAAGGGTGAATCGCTCGCGCCGATCCTCAAACGCCGCTGCGCCGCCTGCCATACGGCCGACCGGCTGAAACTGCCCACCGGACCGCTGGATATCATCATCCCGGGCTTCTGGGGCGGCGGGCGGAAGAACCGCGATCATCCGAACAACGACCGCTCCTCGCAGATTGTCTACAACCTCTCGCGGCCCGAGTATTCCTTGATGCTGCTGGCGCCGCTATCGAAAGAGGCCGGCGGCTACGGCATCTGTCGGCCGCTAAAGGCCAAGAAGGATGACGCCAGGAAACCCATTTTCGCCGACAAGAACGATCCCGACTACAAGGCGATGCTCGTGAAGATCGAGGCGGGCAAGGCCGAACTCGATCGGATCAAGCGTTTCGACATGCCCGGCTTCCGCCCCAACGAGCACTACATCCGCGAGATGCAAGTCTACGGCATCTTGCCGAAGAACCTCGACCCCGCCGCGCCGCTCGATCCGTACGAGATCGACGAGCGATACTGGCGTTCCCATTGGCACGTGCCGGACTAGGGGCTACGGGCGAATCACTTTCGGCCGGTCACAGGGTGCCACTGCTGGCTTGCCCAGCAGTGTCTTAGCGGCGATTGTACCCCGCACTGCTGGACAAGCCAGCAGTGGCACCCATCACCGTGGCTGTGACAGCCCACTAGTCGGTCAGCTTGTCGATGGGGATGACGGCCAGTTCCGCGCTGTTGCGGTTACCGCCCCGGCCGCCGTCGTTCGAGTAGACTACGTACAGCTTGCCGTCGTACTCGGCCGCATACGGGTAGGACAAGCGGATATCGGGCCCCGACTCGCCCGGCCCCTCATGCACGGCGTCACGGATGCTGTAGATCTTGTCGAACTGTCTCCGGCCGGGGCGGCCGACGGCGATCGTCAGCGGGCTGCGGCGGCCGCCCGAGTCGGCCGTCGTCGTGCAAACCAGGTACGGCCGGCCGTTGGAGAGCACTCCGGCATAGGGCTGGGAACCGGCCATCGGCAAGTTGCTTTCGCGGACCCGGGTCCAGGTACGGCCGTAGTCGCCGCTTTCGGAGGCCAGCGCGACCGGTTTCCCGTAGCGAGCGATGTTGAGTATCTTCGGCCCGTCGATGATGACGGCCGACTCACCCCACATCCGCATGGCTTTCGGCTTGGGGATTCGCACAACGTCCCACTTGATCAGGTCGTCGCCATGGCTTATGGCCACGGCGGCCGGGTCGTCGGGCCCGCCGTAACCATTGCCGACGGCGACGCCCGCCATGAGCCAATTCCCGTCGTCCATTTTCCGCGGCTCCTGCATGGCCCAGAAGCCGTCTTCGGCCACCACGCCCTTGGCGATCCAGCGGCTGGTGCGCTCGTCGAGCAGGTATGCCCGGGTGTGAACCCGCTGCATTCGGTTGTGGAAAGCGCCGTGAAAAGCCCACAAGCAGCCATCGTGGGAGAGAAACACGCCGGCGCTTATTGCCAGGTTCGGCTCGACGCCTTCGTCGATGGTGAACAGTGGCCCCCAGGTTTTTCCGCCGTCGGCGCTGGTGCATCCGTTGGCCACTTCGCTGGCCGTGTTCTCGCTTCCCTTGTTGTGGCCGAAGGAGGCGTACAGCAGGCCCTTGTGCCGCACAATCGCCACGCCGTGCAGCCAGTTGTAGTCGTCTTTCTCCGGCTGGCGCGCTTTGATGACGTGGAACTCGACGCCTTCGAGCAGCGGGAGATCGGCCGACTTGGGGACAGGGCCCTTGGCCTCCCAGAGCGTGTAGCGAGAGTCGGCGGGTATCTTGTGCGTTGCCGTAACCGGGACGAACATGGCGGCGACCTCCTTTTCGCCCAACACCCGCCGGTAGAGACGCACCTCGTCGACGGCCCCATATAGCATCTGCCGAAGCCGGCTGCCGTCGTTGATGCCGCCGATGGTCAGCGGCGCCTCGGTACTGGGAACAGGCTGTCCCAGGTCGGCCCGGTTCTTCAATGCACCGTTGACATAAAGCGCGGCTCGACCGGCATCCACCGATACGGCCAGATGAACCCAGCGGCCGGGGACGGGAGCAATCGGCGAGTCGACCGTTTTCCACTGCCCGTCATGCCGCAGGTAGAAGCGGAAGCGGTTGTCGCTATCTAGCATCAGCCCCCACTCGCGCTGGTTGGCCTTGTAAATGTTCTTGCCGACGATCATCTGCTGCTCGCCCCGTAAGGCGTAGACATTCACCCAGGCAGTCACCGCAAAGCTGCCGCCGGAAAAGTCCAGGGCGTCGGCGTCGGGGACGGTGACGTAGTCGAACTGGCCGTCCAACCGCAGGCAACGGCCGCGGGCGCCGTCGACTACCGTCGGCTTGCCCTTGACGATTCCCGTCAGCCCGGCCGGCGACTTGTCGGGCGTTTGGGCCGCGTCGATTTCATCCAGCGGCCAATAGGCGGCCGGGCCGCTGTCCGCGGGCACGGGCTGGGCGGCGGCCAGCGGCGCGGCCAACATCGCAAGCAACACGGCAGCCGTTAGGAATCGGGTGGAATGTCGTGTCATCTTGAATTTCCCGGTGAATGAAAGTAAGCCGCCCGACGTGGGGAGGGGCTGGCGTGGTGAAGAAGGTTGGCGGTCGGTCCCCTCTCCCTTTGGGAGAGGGTTAGGGTGGGCTCCCAAAAATGTGGAGGTAATACACTTAATTTTTCCGCTGAAACGATCCCGGTTTTGTTCCGTTGGCTCGCGGTAACATTAGGCCCAAGGGGCCGCGCTATCATAGCCCAGGGCGCAGCCCTGGGACTGCCGCAAAATACCCAACCGGAAGGCCCAACGGGCCGCGCTAAGGCGTGTAGCGCGCCCCGTTGGGGCTTCCAGTCTGGTATGGACCGCGTACCCAGGACTTCGTCCTGGGCTATGATAGCGCGGCCCGTTGGGCCTGAAAGCGCGAAACAAAACCAGCATAATAATGGATTCCACATATCTCCACATTTTTGGGAGCCCAGGGTTAGGGTGAGGGGCGAGTAGGAACAGACTGCTTGCTTTCAGTTACTTGC
>CAZDHN010000456.1:0-5524 GCA_964505115.1 uncultured Planctomycetaceae bacterium | reverse complement strand
CGGCCAGAGCGAACGTTACTTGTTCACTTCTTCCGGCGCCAACCAACCGGTGCTGAGCCTCGTGATTGGTCGCGTGCCCGAGCCGGCCAGCATCCTGCTGGCGGCCATGGGGTTGATGGGGCTGCTGCTGACAGTCCGTCCGCGACGGAAACGGATGTAGGATTCTGGATCTGACGCGTGAGTCAGTGGGAGTGATCGCAATGTGAAGTTCCGACGCTCCATGCTGCTAACCCCAAAGATCGTTAAGTTTTTGACAAAGTTCAGCGACCAACGGGAGCGGGTTCTCGCCTGGGTGCGGTAGCACCGGTTTGGTTGGCGGCCCTGCCGCCCTACGGTCGTCGAACTTCTTCCAAGCCTCTTCTGGCTTTACTCGCGCCCCGTGATTGACAACCCCCGCCCGTTTCGTCAGACTCGGGGCTGATTCAAATCAACAAGAAGGAGACCCATCATGAGGCGCCTGATTCCGTTGTTGTTTGTGCTGGCGCTGTTGATGCCCGACGTTTGTCCGGCCGAGACGGGTGACGTTCGCGTGCTGCTGACCTTTGGCGGGCACGGATTCCAAAAGGAGCCGTTCTTCGCCATGTTCGACGCCATGCCAGGCGTCAAGTACAGCAAGGCCGAGTTACCCAAAGACGCCAACCTGCTCAAGCCGGGGTTGGAGAAAGACTACGACACGGTGGTCATGTACGACATGGTCGGCAAGTTCACGCCCGAGCAGCAGAAGGCATTTGTCGAGCTGCTCCGCTCGGGCATCGGCCTGGTGTCGCTGCACCACAACCTGGGCGCCCATCGCAATTGGCCCGAGTTCCGCCAGATCATCGGCGGCAAGTTCTGTTTTCCGGGCGACGTGATCGACGGCAAGCAGGTGCCCAAGTCGTCCTGGTCGCACGACGAGGACCTCAAGGTCCTAACAAATGGCATCCGCTGGACGGCCGGGCGGAAGTAATTCACCCGTAGCTGAATTCGCGAGAATGTAGCTGAACTCGCAAGAGTTCAGACGCAACGCCAAATACCGAATTCTTGCGAATCCTGCTACCAACCAGGCGGGAGCACGCGCCATGGCCAAGACGATCGCACTGCTCGGAGCGTTGGACACCAAGGGCGCCGAGTACGGCTTTGTGAAGTCCTGCATCGAAGCCCGCGGACACCAGACGCTGCTTATCGACGTGGGCGTGCTCGAGGCGCCGGTTATCCAGCCCGACGTACCGCGCGCGGACGTGGCTGCCGCCGCCGGGGCCGATATCGACGCACTGCTGGCCAAACAGGATCGCGGCGAAGCCGTTGCCGCCATGAGCAGGGGCGCCGCCGTTCTGTTGCCGAAGCTCCACGCGGAAGGCCGGTTCGACGGCCTGATCGCGCTGGGTGGCTCGGGAGGCACCTCGGTCGCCTGCTCGGCAATGCGGCGGCTGCCGCTGGGTGTGCCCAAGGTGATGGTCTCGACCACGGCCGGGACCAATGTCTCGGGCTACGTGGGCGTGAGCGACATCGTCATGGTCCCCAGCATCGTCGATGTGGCGGGCGTCAACAAGATAAGCCGCGAAGTCTTCGCCCGGGCGGCCGGAGCCGTCTGCGGCATGGTCGAAACGACCGTCGAGCCGGGCGAGGACAAGCCGCTGATCGCCGCCACCATGTTCGGCAACACCACGCCTTGCGTCGAGGCGGCAAAGGCGATCCTCGAACAACGGGGCTTCGAGGTTCTCGTCTTCCACTGCACGGGCACGGGCGGCAGGACGATGGAGAATCTCATCGAGGCGGGCAAGATCGCCGGCGTGCTGGATATCACGACCACCGAATGGGCCGACGAGTTTGTCGGCGGCGTCTTCACTGCCGGCCCGAGACGGCTGGAAGCGGCGGCCAACAGCGGCCTGCCCGCCATCGTAACGCCCGGCTGCCTCGACATGGTCAACTTCAACGCACCCGACACGGTGCCGGAGAAGTTCAACGGTCGCACCTTCTACCGCCACAACCCGAACATTACACTAATGCGCACCAGCGTGGAGGAGTGCCAGGGCATCGGCCGGATCATGGCGGAGAAATTGAACATGAGCACCGGCCCGGTCACCGTGCTGCTGCCGCTGAAGGGAGTCAGCATGATAGACCTCCAGGGCAAGCCCTTCTATCTGCCGGAAGCGAACCGGGCTCTCTTCGACTCGCTTCGGAGCAATCTGCGCGACGACATACCCGTTATTGAGATGGACTGCGACGTCAACTCGCCGGCATTTTCGGCCCGCTGCGCTGAGACTCTCCTGGCGAGCATGACATAAACGACCATCAACCATTCGAGATAGAGGAAGAAAAATGGCCGAATCACGAGCAAGCATCCTCAAGCGGTTTCGTAAGAAGATCGCGGACGGACTGCCCATCATCGGCGGCGGGGCCGGAACGGGGATCAGCGCCAAGTGCGAGGAAGCGGGCGGCATCGACCTGATAGTCATCTACAACTCGGGACGCTTTCGCATGGCGGGACACGGGTCCCTGGCCGGCATGATGCCCTACGGCGACGCCAACCGCATCGTGCTGGAAATGGCCGCCGAAGTGCTGCCGGTCGTGAAGAAGACCCCGGTGCTGGCGGGTGTCTGCGGCACCGACCCCATGCGACTGATGGACAAGTTCATTGCACAACTGAAGGATATCGGCTTCGCCGGCGTGCAGAATTTCCCCACGGTGGGCCTGATCGACGGCCTCTTCCGCGCCAATCTCGAAGAGACCAACATGGGCTACGACCGGGAAGTGGAAGTTGTCCGCATCGCCCGCGAGATGGACATGCTCACTACGCCCTACGTCTTCAATAGCGAGGACGCCGAGCAGATGACCCGAGCGGGCGCGGACATCCTCGTAGCCCACATGGGCCTGACCACGTCGGGATCGATTGGGGCCAAGACGGCCAAGACACTTGACGATTGCGTGCCGCTGATCGACGATATCATCGCGGCGGCCAGGTCGATCCGCGACGACGTGATCGTGCTCTGTCACGGCGGCCCCATCGCCATGCCGGACGACGCGGCGTTCATTATCAACAAGTGCAAGGACGTGGACGGTTTCTACGGGGCCAGCTCGGTCGAGCGCCTGCCTACCGAGACGGCAATCAAGGCCCAAACAGAGGCGTTTGCGAAAATAAGACGTGGTTAGCAACCACCGGCAAACCTGATGGTTTCATGCCGAGTAAAACGAAAGGAAGGCGAACGTAATCCAGTTTTGGTGTTATACTACGCTATTCGATTATCCGCGTAATTGAAAATTCTGCTCGATTGGCCAATGTGAGTCTCCGATGACCCCAGCAAACGCGGCAGCGAGTCCACATCGACCGAGGTTCGGCACTTTCGGCGGCGTCTTCACGCCTTGCACGCTGACGATCCTTGGGGTGATCATGTTTCTGCGGCTGGGGCAGGTCGTGGGCCGGGCAGGCGTGCTCCAGGCAGTGGCTATTATTCTCTTGGCAAATGCGATCACGCTTCTGGCGGTATTAGGCCCGTGCTTTAGCACGGGTTTCCGAGCGATGAACAACAACCCATCGCAGCCACCTCCACGCCCGCCCGCCGCGCCGCTCGGCGGGCGGGCGTGGGGCGCGGGCGGGCGTGAACGCACTACCCGACGTAAACGTCGGGCCTAATACCGCCTACGGCGGACAAGGGCCGTAAACGGCCCTAAAGAACCCTTGGCGATCCGCGATTCGTTCCCTGACCCACGAAAATCCCTGAATAACCTATCTGCTTCCTCAGCAGAATTCATGGGTGAATTCCGGTTCGGGTAGGGCGCCGAGGTTGTGATATAGGGCGGTTTCGTAGGCTTTTTGAGTTCGGAAGCCGTATGATTTTCTGGTTATCAGTTTTAGTTTGTTGTTCAGGCCCTCGACAATCCCGCTGGATAGGCGACCTTCGGCCACAAACCAGTTGAGCACGAGGCTGCGTTTATTGCGGAGCATGCGGGCAACCTTCTTCTCCCCACCCATTCTTTCTGTCCTCCCATGCCTTGGAAAACCTAACCTCCAATCCCCCAAACCGCTCGCAATCTACCCACTGATTCTCCGGAAGAACCAAAAAATAGAGAACGAACCGGAAGCGTGCCGGCCAAAGGTCCGGCTTGCGAGCCAGGATCTCGCGCAACACGTTGTTCTTCGAAAAGAAAACAGCATGCATAAAGGCAGCCAACAGCAGCATTGCTCCGGCGAAGGCGATACGCCCCAGGGAATCATCCCACGCACCATCATGATAATGGTAGGCGACAATCACCACGAAGACCAGTGGCAAACTGCAATAGGTAAGCCAGCGCAGATGTCGTCGCGCAATCGCCAGACTGTACGCTGACCAGCAGAATACCGCTCGCGGCGGCCGTTACACTGCCGGGTCCCAACACATCGGCACTCCGCACCCAAAGCACGCGCTCGTCGACATAGCTGGCGACTTCCTCCGTCTTGGCGACAAGCTTGCGGTTGCCGATCTCCAACTCGCTCAGTTTGGTCAAGTACTGGTCGTAACCGTTGATCAGTCTGTCGAGAAGGTCTCGCTTCTTTTCCAACAGTTCGCGAACCGTTTCCTCCAGGTAGTCATGGGGAGCAGCAAGCGATCGGTCGAGGTTCGAGATTGCATCGCCTGCCGCCGTATCGAGGTCCCCCAGCGTGGTTCGCTCCTCTTGGAGTTCCATCCTTGCCAGGTTTGCTTCGGGCATCAGCCGGCCGACAAAACGGATCCGTTGTCCGCACTTCTCGGTGTCCGGCAGCTCGCTTCGCTTCTTTCTGAGCAATATCCCAATACTCGACGAATTCCCCGCGTAGTGCACCTTCTCCTGGGTGTTCTTGAAGTCCGCCTCCAGTTGCGCAAGCGTCTTGTCGGTCAGAGTGACTTCATCGGTGATCTCCGTAATTGATTCCGTAAGCATCTTGTGACGTTCCGCCAGCGTCGCGTTCCGCTCGGCCAACTCGCGCAATGCCGGATGCGAGTTGGCTGCTTGTCGCTGAGCTTCGCGGGCCTGCCGTTCTGATTCGGCCTTCCTCGGATTGGTGAGCGGATCGTCTATGCCGGACACGACGGGAACGTCGAGGAAATCGGCTTTCGTTCCGTGAAGGTCCGAACGCTCGACGGTCATCTGGTGACAATCCCCAATTCCAGCATAGTCAGTGATACTATTCAGAACATCGGCCGTCGTCCCTTCATAAAGCGCACAATAAATGTCACGATTACGTACGATACGCCCGCTGACCGAATCGAACGGGCCGTGCAAATCATCCGCGACATTCTGGAGGAAGAAGGCATCCGCGAGCCAATTCATTCCGAGATCGATGGGAACGAGTTCCCACCAAGGGTTTACTTCAACGACTACAATGCCGATAGTCTCAACATCATGGTAATCTACTGGTATGCTCCGCCGGCATATTGGGACTACCTGACGCATGCACAGATTGTGAATCTGAGGATATTCAAGGAGTACGAGAAGGCGGGCATCGAGTTCGCATTTCCAACACATACAGTTTATTTGGGGTTCATCCGGCTGAAGCGTAGTTTTCCGTAAGTTGTTGCTGGCAGCAAGT
>CAZDHN010000455.1:0-5524 GCA_964505115.1 uncultured Planctomycetaceae bacterium | reverse complement strand
TCGGCCCCGATCGCGCCCAGCGGCAGGCCGAGCATTACTAGCCCGACGATTCCGAGTGCAAGCAACGTAGCGGTCCGTTTCATGGCATGTTCCTCCGGGAGTGAAGTGACAGGATGGTGAGGAGCGGCGTACCCCGGCCGCACATCCCCCAGTCGGACGTACCCAGCCGGTCCACCGCCAAGAAAGGTTGTAGCAAATCCCGAACTGGCTGGCAACTAATGCCGATTCCGGTGGATCATTTTGTTCGATTTCGTTTTGTCCCTCACGGAGCCACGAAGGCACGGAGAACGGCTCAGGGTTGCCAGGTCGTTCTCATGCATCTCCGTGCCTTTGTGTCTCCGTGAGATGCCCTTCGTGAATCGAACGCGCAAGCTAAGGCGCGCGACCTTCCGCGCGGCCTTCAGCTCCTTGTTGTGTCGATTGTCACCTCCACTATTCCATCGGCAGATGCAATATGAAAGGGTAGCCGTGTTCGCTGGATAGCGTGGAGCATTTTCTTGTTTCCTGACAATAGCATGGCATAGAACTTTTCGATGCCGTTATCCCTGGCGATTTCAGACAAATGCTTGATCATCAAACTGCCCACGCCGATGCCCTGGTATGCGTCATCAACCGTAAGGGCGATTTCGGCGCTCTTGGGCTGGTCGGCATCAACGATGTATCGCCCGATACCGATCGGAAACGTTTGCTCTTCCTCCAGCAACCCGATGCCAATCGCGACATGGTTGACGAAATCCAGCTTGGTGAAATACTCAAGTTCCTCGGAAGACAGAGAGGTCTTATCTCGAAAGAACCGTGAACGAACTGATGCGGAACTCAGTTTGGAGAAAGCCTCGCTCAAAGACACTCTGTCGTCGGGCTGTATCGCTCGCACCAGCACCACGCTTCCGTCGTCAAGAACGTCGCGCTTGCGGTAGTTGCTGGCGGAAATATCCAAACTATGATCTTCTGACATAACGTGCTTTTAGGTAGCTTCTGTCCGTCACCCGCAGACCGCGTGAAAGGAAAGGACGGGAGTCTTATTTGACGCATTATATCATTCGTCGCATCTTCATGGGGAGGCCGATGTGAATTGGTCATCCGATGGTCCCTCGGCTTCTTCTCGGGGGCCAACAAACTAGCGTCGATCAGCGCTCCCACTTCAGGAAAAGGTTCCTGACACCTTTTGTGTCAGAACTGTTGTGTGGCCAGCAGGACCAAGGTGCAGGCATTCTCCACCCAAATTCCCGCCTCACGAAGCTCTTTTTCCAAGGTTTCGTTCTCTGCTCCGGGATTGAAAATGACTCGCTCGGGTTTGAGCACTTTGATAGCATGAGCCATGGCCATTGACTTATTCCGAGCTACGTAGACGGTGACCGTGTGGACGGAGCCGCTTATCTCTTTCAGGTCGTGTGCAACGTCCAGTCCTTCTATCTCTTGTGCTGAAGGGTGTACTGGTATCACCTGGTACCCGTGCACGACAAGTTCCCGAACGGCTCGGTTTGAGTACCTGTCCGGTTTATCACTCGCACCGAGTACCACTACGCGTGTTTCCGATGACTTCATATGACCAGTTCCTTACGGCCCAACGTCTCGCCTGACCAGACGCTTGCAGTCGCGCCCGCGCGGCTGTAAGCGACCAGATGAAATGCATGTGATCGGGCAAGATGACCGCGGCGTGGATCTCAAATGGTTGATCCTCTCTCACTGTTCTGGGGGGCGTTGCGAAGACGCTCGACATTCCGCCGATCCGAAAACAACGGCCTTCTTTGGTAAGTCACCACGGTGAAGAAGTACGTGCCGCCGAGAACGAAGTAGCGTCGATAATCGGGCATCCCGGCTGTTCCCATGCGGGAGGTGGGCAGTGCCCACCCTACTTCACTTCCAGGTCAAACGCTCGCAGACCTAGAGCACGAACCAGCGCGTCCTCTGTCTGGAACAGTGTGTAGTGATTTATGTTGTAATCTTCAAGTTCCCGAAGCGCGAGTATTCTGTCACTTCGCGGGATGGTTATTTTGATAAACACGTCCTGAAGGTCAACCGGGTGCGTTTTGACGGAGTGATGCGAGCAAAAGTAGTGCTGCTTTTTTTCCTTGTCCCACCGAGTGGCGGTGGTGTACGACGCTTTCTGCGCAAAATGCCGAGTGTGCGTAGTGACGTGCGGCCCCCGCAAGGTGATCATTGGCTCACTGCCGCACAGCGACTTGCCACCCTCTGGCGATTCGATGTACGCGAATACCGAAGAATGTTCGGCATCGTATGATTGCTGCATGGCGAAATACGCCGCAACGTACGGCGAGCTGCTCCAGTCGAGAAGCGGTGAAGGAAAGCCGTGGTGACGCAAGTAGACGAGGTAATCGTAACAGGGCAGATGCGCACGCATTGAGTCTTGGCTGTCGGCTATCTCCTTTCGGATTTCAGGCCAACTTGGCAACTGCCAGTTCTTGCCAGTTGATGATTCGATTTCGTTGACCACGAAATCAGCACGTTCTAGGTAGTGCGAAATGGAAATCCTCTCGACAGTTGTCCGTTCCAATGTAGTCTTCAATGCCCATTCGTTGTCCGACTGACTGCGGAAGAGAATACGGTTCGAGACAACGTGTTCATATTCATCACCGGGGTCGACCGTGTGCGAGCCGAATTCTGCGCGAATGCGGGCAATCGCATTTGGGAAATCAGACCAATTTGGAAGGTCCCAGGTTTCCATGGTTTCGGAAGATGACTCTTCCATGGCTAGTGCTTTGTCAACCTTGGGAATTGGGGTACTGGAGGAAAAGGAGGAAAAGGGGACATTCTACTTTGTTCACATGGCGGTGAGCAACGCAAAGCGGCGTGAATCGAAAAACGTAGAATGTCCCCCTTTTGCCTCCCAGCCAAATGTGACCAAGTAGGCGGTGGCGATATCAAGCATGTAATTTCACTCCTGAGCTTGTGGTAGGTGACGCACGATGGACACGGGTAGCGTCTCGAACAGCCTATTTCCTCCCAAAAAATCTCCTGATGGACGCAAACACGTTGGAACGGAAAAAAATGTCAATTCCCCGCAGAATGCCTCACGCGGCCACCGTAGCGTGTCTACCGGCCCCCGTCAAGTAGCGGTTGCGCGAACGGCCAAGGCAATGGCGGCCAACGTGAGATGGGGGACGTGCTGGGCGTGGGCGCCTAGCAGTTCGGCTACGGCGGGGCCGGCGCCGCCGGTGATGAAGATTTGGGGATCGCCGGGCGTGGATTTGGAAAGTTGCTCGACCAGTTCGCGGATCGCTCCGACCGCGCTCCAGAAGAGGCCCGAGCGCATGGCGGCCACGGTTGAAGTGCCCAAGGCGGGCGGCGGCGTGGTCAGTTCGGCCATGTCCAATAGCGGCAGAAGATCGGTGAACTCGTGCATCGCCCGGGCCGACATGGCGATGCCCGGCCGGATGGCGCCGCCCAGGAACCGGCCCTCGGCCGATACCAAGTCGACCGTGATCGCCGTGCCCACGTCGACCACGACGGCCGGCCGGCCCGAATCGCGAAGCCGGTTGGCCGCCAGGGCATCCAGCAGCCGGTCGACGCCGACCATGTCGGGCCGCTCCAGCGACACTTCAAGCGGCAGATCGCCGGCCGCCAGCAGCGTGATCCGATCCTCGGGCCGGTTGCTTCGCAGCCAGTCGAGCAGCCGGGTGGCCGTCGGCCGGTTCACGCTACCGATCCACCAGGAAAGGGTCGGGGCTTCAACCTCCTTGAGCCACTTGGCCAACGGATCCAAGTCGAACGACGGGCCCGCCAGTTGCAGCGTCCGGCTCGGCTCGGGCAGACGCTCGTCGCCGGCTTCGCAATCAAACAGCCCGAGCTTGGTTCGGGCGTTGCCAATATCGACGGCGATGAAGGGTAATGACGGTTCGCGGTTCATGGCATTTGCGGTACATCTCTCGTAGCCGGATTCGCAAGAATTCGGTTCTTCGTATTGCGGCTGAATTCTTGCGAATCCAGCTACGGGCAGATCACTCCCGGCCGGTCGGCTTATGCCTCTTTCGCTTCGAACAGCTTGGAGAAGATGTCGTAGCAGCGAGCTTCATCCGGCTGGCCCACGGAGAGAGTCACATGCCATTTCAGGGCGACGGACCTAATATCGTCCACGTCAAAGTCGACCAGCACGCGTGTCGCGCATCCGCCGGTCGGCGGACAAGTCGGCGAGCCGATGACCTTGCCGGTGAAGTACTGGATATTGTCTTCCGCATGCATCTTGGCCAGAATGACGGGGGTGTCCGGCGTCCATTGCACATCCAAGGCGGCCGTCTTGGGCAAATGATGGAAAAACGGACGCACCTTGTACTTCTGTGCGGGCGCTTGGGGACCGTTCAATTTGGTTGCACAGGTACAATGCGTGGCGAAATACTGATTACGCACCTCGTCGTACTCCGAGTTATGTTGGAAACCGGCACGGCCGAAAAGGTAGCGGTTGAGCAACATGGTCGTGGTCGAGACCATGTCGTTTTCGCAACCGCAAGTGGCCCTCAGGTTGCCGTTGTTGATCGAGAAACTCACGCATGGCTTGCGATGCTGCAGCATCAGGCAGTCAATCGTGATCGCGTCCGCGTCATAACGATCCAGCAGCGTGCAAACGGTTTTGTGGGCGCGGAATGCCTCAATGAAATAGTGGTCCGTCACCTCCATGACTTCGATGGCGTCGCGTTTGAATTGCATCGCGGCGGCTTTCATCGCTTCGTCCGGCTTGATCGAATCGAACAAGCTGTTGTACTCCTCGGCGGGGATGCTGATCACTTCCGTTCCCAGACGCCTGTAAGTTGATTTTTTGGTCTCCTTGTACTTCCCAACACGTACCACTCGACTCTGGGCGAGCATCTTCTTGGCGTGGACGGCACGGAGCGACCGGTCTATTTCGTCCCAATTCTCGATGGAGTGGATGAAGTGGAGCCTCTTTACGTTGGCCAATTTGTGTTGGGGTTCATGGTGACTTGCGCCGGTCGGAAGATAGGCAATCGCCGGAGCATCGATTTGTTGAGCAATTGCCAGGGCCTTCTTCTCGGAAGCGTCCGAGAAACAAAAGATCAGCATCGCGTCGGGAGCCGTTGGGGTGGTTTCCGCGATGTAGCGGTCCACCTCCACATCGGTCGTGAGCACCTTGGGGGCAAAATCTATCCGCATCCCGATCCGCTTGCCCATCTCCCGGACTTTCGCGGTAAACTTCTTCTGCTGCTCGGCGTGACCGAACTGGTTGCCAGGGTAGGGATGCCAGTGATGCTCTTGCCAGTTCGCTTCCGCTTTGCCCTGATCACAATCCTCGGGCAACGGATACAGGAAGACCGCCTTCACCACGGCCGGCTTCTTATCACGCTTAACCGCGGCGGCTCCCGCTTCCGCGCCTTCGACCACGCGCGATAACGAAGCGGGCAGAAGCGATGCCGCGAGAGAACCGCCTGCAAGGAATCCACGACGAGTCAAACCCTGGCTACATGATTCACACACGGTAACAATCCTCCCGGCTAAAAGAATTTCGGTTCATCCGGTTGAAGCGTAGCTGGGCCACGGGATCGCCAACATTAGG
>CAZDHN010000454.1:0-5545 GCA_964505115.1 uncultured Planctomycetaceae bacterium | reverse complement strand
CCCGGGTTTCGGCGATGCTAGCGTCTAATCAATGGCGGTCAAAAAATCACTGGCAAAGCCGGGGGCTGAGGGACGGAATCGCATTGTTTGATTGACGAACTTACATCACGCGGAGCGTGATGAGTACGGCCGGCAAGTCGTCCTACAACGTCCACGGCTCGCGCAGATCGCGGTGGGTTAGCTTGGCGGCCTCGGCGTCGCCGACGATGACCGACTTCTTCGGGTCCCAAGTGATCTTGCGGCCCGTGCGGACGGCAATGTTGCACAAGTGGCTGATGATGTCGCTGCGCACCGAATCGCCGATCGGGCTGACCGCCTCTTGGCGCGATTTGATCGAATCAACGAAGTTCTGATCCTGCCGCTCGCTTTTTAGCAATTGCACATCACCCTCGCCGATTTTGGAGGTGAGAAGCTCCTTGGGGTTGGCGTCGATTCCGCCGCGCCAAACGCGGACCCAACCGTCCGTGCCGATGAACTTGGTCGAGTCGCCGCCCGGCTTGAAGGTGAAGTTCACCTCGCCCAGCTTGCCTTTCATGTCCCAGTCGTAGACGGCATCGTAAAGTCCCTCGCTGGGAATTACGCCGCTGCCTTCGATTTCGACCAGGCCGGAAATGTCGGCCAGCGAGCCCCAGACCATCAGGTCCAGCGGATGAGCGCCCCAACCGCCCAGGTAGCCGATCGAATAGTCGCTAATCCAGTACGTGCCCGGCGGCTTGCAGAGATCGACCGTGTAAGGCCGCATCGGCGCCGGCCCGCACCAGGTGTTCAGATCGAGGTCCGGCGGGCAGGGCACCGCTTCGGTCGAACCGCCCTTGCCGCCGTTGGGAGCGATCACTTCGATCGAGTGTACCTTGCCGATCCGACCGCCGCGGACCAACTCGCAGGCGAAGCGGCAATGGTTGGAACTTCGCTGCTGCGTGCCGTACTGGAAGATTCGCCTCTTCTCGGTGAAGACCTTGCGGCAGGCCAGCACCTGCTCGATGCTGAGGCCCAACGGTTTTTCGACGTAGGCGTCCTTGCCCGCGCGGGCTGCCATGTTGGCTATCGGCACGTGGGCGTGGTCGGGCGTGGCAACGACGACACCGTCGATATCGTCGCGGGCCAGCAACTCGCGGAAGTCGGCGCAAGCCTTGCCCTTGATCGCCGTGGCCATCGAGTCGCGCCGGCTCTTGTAGGCATCGGAGACGGCCACGCACTCGGCCCCCTTGCAGCGCATGAAACCTCTTAGCAGCGAGCGGCCCCGGTTGCCGACGCCGATGTGGCCGAGCGCTACCCGCTGGCTGGCCGCCGGCGTATCGGCGTTACCCAGTGCGTTTGACGTAATAACGTACGGCGCGGCAACCGCAGCCGCGGCGCCCTTGAGTACGGTGCGCCTTGTGACTTGTGTTTTGCTCATAATCCGCTCCCATTTGGCGAGTGAAGAAATTGAGGGCGATAGGTGTTTGAGTGTTTTCTGAAACATAATCGTCGCCGAGTGTGGCGTCAAGTAGGCGCCGGGCAGCCCGGCCGTTGGTTGACAATCCCGTGTGCGTACGCCAAGCTCTGGGCTGATTCACAGGTCGCGGCCGTTCTCAACCGGAGCGTATGAATATCATGCAAAGCGAAAACGCTGTTTCGTCGGCCGGAAACAACATGCCGCAGGGTCGGTTGGCGTCGCTCGACGCATTGCGGGGCGCGGATATGTTCTTCCTGGTGGCAATCGTGGGGATCGTCCGGACGCTGCCGAAGTTGTCGGACCATCCGACGTTCCAAATGCTGGCCGATCAATGTGCCCATCCCAAGTGGCACGGCTTCACCGCTCTGGATGTAATCTTTCCGCTCTTCATCTTCATAATGGGCGTCGCCATGCCCTTCTCGTTCGCCAAGCGGCTCGAGCGAGACGGCAGGGCGAAGGTCTTTGGGCATCTTTTCACTCGGGCGGTCGTACTTTTCCTTTTGGGGCTCGTTTTCTGGGGCACGCCGCCGGGCTCGGAGAATCATGGCTGGGGATTCTACAGCGTGCTCTACCGCATTGGGTTCAGCTATCTGTTCGCCGGCCTGATCGTGCTGAACTTCAAACCGCGGGCACAGGTCTTCTGGGCGTTCGGCCTGGTGTTCGGATATTGGTTGGCCATGCGGTTTATTCCCGTGCCCGGTTTCGGCGCCGGCAATTTTTCGGAAGATGGCAACCTGGTCGCCTTCGTCACCGGCTGGCTCGAGGGCGTGATCCCTCCCAGCACGAAACATCTGCTCTCGCCCACGCTAATCCCCAGCGTGGCCAACGCGCTGTTCGGAGCCCTGGCCGGCCAGTGGCTGCGCAGCGAAAAGAGCCCCACCCAAAAGACGCTCGGCCTGCTTTTGGTGGGCGGATTGTTCGTCGCGCTGAGCTTCCCGATACATCAATCGTTCCCGCTCTGCAAGAAGCTGCTCTCCACCTCCTTCACATTCCTCACCTGCGGCCTGAGCATGCTCTTGCTCGGCCTCTTCTACTGGATCATCGACGTACAAGGCTACCGCCGCTGGTCCTTCTTCTTCATCGTGGTGGGCATGAACTCGATCACCATCTACCTGGGCGCCCGCTACATAGATTTCAGCAAATTGTCCGGCGTCTTCATCGGCGCCTTCACTCCCCTTCTCGGCCCCGCCCAGCCCTTGGCAATGGCCATCACCTCGGCCACCCTGATGTGGCTGTTTCTCCACTTTCTATATAGGCATAAGGTGTTTTTGAAGGTGTAACGTCGTTGACGATGGCTAAACGGAATTGGTGGCGAAACAGCCTCAAGCTTGCATCGGCCGGGCCGGGGGGATATGCTGGGGGTTGGTGCGTTTTCGATTGGCTTTTTGGTTGGGATGAATCTCATGAAGATAATCGACGTTAACGCGAACCTGTCGCGATGGCCGTTTCGCAGAGTGGCGTGCGATAGGAGGGAGAAGCTTGTCGCAAAGCTAAAGGAGCATGGGGTCGAGGAGGCTTGGGTGGGTAGTCTGGACGGGCTGCTGCACCGGGACGTTGGCGGCGTTAATGCGAGGCTGGCCGAGGCTTGTAAGGACGAGAAGGGCGTGCGGCTGGTTCCCTTCGGCACCGTCAACCCGACGTTCCCCGACTGGCGGGAGGATTTGCGGCGCTGCCATGAAGACTACCGGATGCCGGGCGTCCGCTTGCAGCCGAACTATCAGGGCTACGGGCTCGACTTGCCCGCGCTGGCCGAGCTTCTCGCCCTGGCCGCCAAGCGGCGGCTGATCGTGCAGATTGCCATGCGGATGGAAGACACTCGCACGCAACATCCGCTGATGCAGGTGCCCGACGTTAACGCGAAGCCGCTAGCCGAGTTGCTGACCGCCCGACCGGGTCCGCGAGTGGTGTTGTTGAACTGGCCGCGTAGCGTGCGCGGCGCTCTGTTGGCCAAGCTGACGGCCGTCGAGAACGTCTATTTCGACATCGCCATGAACGAAGGCGTTGGCGGCGTGGGGAAACTGCTCGCGGTCATTCCATCCGAGCGGCTGTTGTTCGGCTCGCACCTGCCCCTGTTCAACCTGGAGTCGTCGATCCTGAAGCTCCAGGAATCCGTCTTAACGCCCGCCCAGCTTAAAGCCATCACGCACGCAAACGCCCAGCGACTTATGAAGGGGTAACCGTTGACGAGTGCCGCCGAGATGAGGGAATTAAGCCACGGATGAAACACGGATGAAACACGGATAAGGATAGTAGGCTACGCCTGAAACACGAGAACACTTGTGCGACGGCCACGAATACGACGCCACGACTTGCTTTGTCTAATATCCGTGTTTAATCCGTGTTTCATCCGTGGCTGATTAGAGAATTCCGTGAACGGCTATCACGAAAGGATGATATGAACTCTAACGAATCGAAAATCACCCGCCGCGATATGATCCAGCGGACGGCCGGGGCGACTGCCGTGGTGGCGGCGGGCCGGCTGGGGCTGCAAGCGATGGTCGAGGCGGCCGAGGCGGAATCGAAACCGACGATCTGGGACATGCACGCGCATATGACCGGCGTGACCGGCACGCCCGAGGAGCGGGTGGTGAAGCTGCTGGAGTACGCCGATCGGGTCGGCGTGGAGAAGGTTGTCTTCTTCCTCGGCTTTGATCGGTCGCACAACCCGCCGCCGGCGCAGCTTCGGATCGACAACGACGAGCTACTCCGCGGGATCGGCAAGGCGCCCGACCGGACGTTTGGGTTCGTCTACATGAACCCGAATTACGTCGAGGAGAGCATTAAGGAGTTCGACCGTTGCGTTGTCAACGGGCCGATGGTGGGCGTCAAGCTTTGGGTGGCCTGCCGCTGTAACGACAAGCGGCTCGACCCGCTGGTCGAGCATGCCGCCAAGTACAAGGCTCCGATCTTGCAGCACGTCTGGACCAAGACGACGGGCAACCTGCCGGGCGAGTCGACCCCGAGCGAACTGGCCGAGTTGGCTGCCAGGCATCCCCAGGCGACCTTTATCGCCGCTCACGTTGGGGGCAACTGGGAGTTGGGCATCCGGGCGATTCGGGCGGTGAAGAACGTGACGGCCGGCTTGAGTGGCTCGGACCCGACCGCCGGCATGGTTGAAATGGCGGTCCGCGAGTTGGGTGCCGATCGGGTCATGTACGGCAGCGACTACGGCGGACGCAGCCTGGCCTCGCAGATTGCCAAGGTTACCGGCGCCGAAGTGTCTCCGGCCGACAAACGGCTGATCCTCAGCGAAAATCTCCGCCGGATGCTAACGCCGATCTGCAAGGCCAAGGGGATAAAGATCTGACCCGGCGATTTGGAGTGCGGCGATTCATCGCCGCTTTCTGACGAGCATCGGTCTGTATCAGCCACGGTGATGGGTGCCACTGGCGTCTCGCCAGTGCAATACAAACCGGGGCTTGCTCGTTCCTGTTCCTGGAGAACGCCGGGCGCATATGCGGATTCCCCCTTATGCGGCCCAGAATCGGCAGACGCACGGCGGACTCTGGAAACATCAACCAACAAGCTCCGGGCTAACCAGCACTGGCGAAACGCCAGTGGCACCCCGTTAGCACCCGTCGTACAAGATACCGTTGGCCTAGTCAGCCTTTCGCCCGATCATCCCCGCCGGCGTCTTTTATCTTCTTGGGCTTGCAGACGTGGCTTTTCTTCTTGGAGACCGCGCCGCACTGCTTGCACCGGTATCGGCCCGGCTTGGACTTGTTTTCAGATTCCCCCTCTCGACATGTCATGACGTCACCCGTTCATTACTGGCCGGGCGGATGTTCGCCGCGCCGGTGAATCCACTTGCCGCTGGTTGAAGTCTTCGATGCATTCCTGGACGTTGCTCCGCAGAGAGTGCGGGGCAACTCTGCCGCAACGACCTCTCCCTTCGCAATCCGGCAGGCAGAGCCTGAAGCACCAGGGTGTTCGATTGCGAGTGAGCGGGCAGCCGAGGAAAGTTCCCCGTTCCAACTGCACATCTGGTCGCGCTGTTTTTTTGATGGTTCTCACGCTGTGTCTCCTTTGCCTATGTTACGTGGTCGCATGGCTGTTTGTTTGTCGACGAAAGGGTACAGGTCCATGTTTTCGGCTTGCAGTTCCAGCAAA
>CAZDHN010000453.1:0-5553 GCA_964505115.1 uncultured Planctomycetaceae bacterium | reverse complement strand
GACGGGTTTGGCGAATGTTTGCTGAAAACTTGCCGGCCGGCCCCGGGACGCTTGCAAGGACCGCGGTTGAGACTAGCATATAGGGAATGCGACGGGGTGGGGTCGCCCGCTATCCGCCAATTTGTCAACGCCAGAGGAGGAACGAAGATGACCAAGCGAGTACTTGCGGTTCTGGTTCTTGCCGCACTTACAGTGTCGACGATCGTGGCCGTGGGCGTTGCCCGCGACCCGGGGCCCGATCAGCTTCGGGCACAGGCCAAGGAACTCCGCAAGCAGGCCGGGGCGCTCGAGTCGCGGGGCAAGAAGGACGCCGCCCGGGAAGTTGCCCAAAAGGCCGAAAAACTCATGCACGCGGCCGAAGAGTTGGGCCGACGCCGCGAGATGGCCGAACGTCGCGGCGACGAAGCCCGCGAAGCCCGCGAGCGCCGCGAGGGAGACCGCGAGCGTCCCGATCGCGAACGCCGCGACCGCGAACGCGAAGCCCGCGAGCGAGAGAATCGCGAACGCGAACATCACGAACGCAACCGCGACCGAGAAGCCCGCGAGCGAGACGGGCACCGCGAGCGTGAGCGAGACGAGCGCCGCGAGCGGGAACCGGGACCCGAGCATCGCGTGCGGTTGCTGCACGAGGCAGCCGAGCGGCTCGAAGCGGCCGGGATGCGTGAATTGGCCGGGAAACTGCACGAAGAAGCCGAACGGATCGAGGGTGAGGTCCGCGAATGCCGTCAGACGCGAGAGGTCCATCAGGTGCTTGGCCAGCTTCGCGAGGAGGTCGGCCGGCTCCGCCGCGAGTTGAACGAGCTGCGCGAGCGCGTGGAAAAGATGTCGCGGCGCGAGAAGTAGCACAACGTTTGGCCACGCCTGGGGCTTCGGCGCTTGGTGCCACTGGCGTCTCGCCAGTGCAATACAAACCGGAGCTTGCTCGTTGTTCTTCCGGAAGATCGCTGTGCGTGTGTGCGGATTCCCGCTTGTGCGACCACGAATCGGTAGACGCGCGGCAGACTCTGGGAACACCAACGTACAAGCTCCGGGCTTATCAACACTGGCGAAACGTCAGTGGCACCCGGCGGCTTTATAGTACTGCTGCCGCTCGGTTACACAGCTCGGCGGCTTCGTCGGCGGTTGGGGCTTCGGCGAAGGCGCGGACGATCGGCTCGGTGTTGCTGGGGCGAACCAAGAGCCAGCGGCCGGGCCAATCGAGCCGAAGGCCGTCGAGCCGGTTGGGCGTGGCATCGGCAAAGTGCCGCTCCAGGGCGTCCAAAGCGGCGGGGACTCGATCCCCCGGTAGCGAGATCTTTGTCTTCACGAGTTCGTAGCGAGGCAACTCGTCGGCCAACTGGGCGATGGTTAGCTGGCGGGCGGCCATGGCGTCCAACAGTTGGGCCATGCCCACGAAGCTGTCGCGGACCAGACCGACGCGCGGATCGATCGGCCCCCCGTTCCCTTCGCCGCCGAAAACGGCCCCCTTGGCCAGCATCATGTCGGCCACGTTCGCTTCGCCGACGGCCGAGTGGAAGAACGGCTGGCCGTACCGCTCGGCCAGATCCTGGGCCATCCGGCTGGTCGAACAGTTCGTCACGATTGGGCCCTTGCGCTGCCTCAGCACGTGGTCGACACAGATGGCCAGCGTGTACTCTTCGCCCAAATATCGACCCGAGCGGTCGATAACGGCCAGCCGATCGGCGTCGGGGTCCTGGCAGAAGCCCACGTCGGCCCCCGCCCGGGGAACTTTGGGCAAAACGTCGGCGAGGTTCTCGGCGCACGGCTCGGCCGGGTGGGCGAATTGTCCGTTCGGCTGCTCGCCCAGCAGGGTGACCTGGCAGCCGAGTTCTTCCAATAATCGCCGTCCGAGCAGGCTGCCAGCGCCGTGGTTCGAGTCGAGCAGCACCTTGAAGCCGTGTCGGCGGATCCGCTCGGCGTCGACGGTCGCCAGCACCGCGGCAAGATGCGCGGAGAGCGAATCGGGGCATGTTTCCATGGTGCCAAGCCGTTCGTGCGGGACCCAGTTGGGCGTGGCCGACCGATATCGGGCAAGCACCTTCTCGCCCGGCCCACCCGAGATGACGCGTCCCTCGGCCGAAAACAGTTTCATGCCGTTGTATGGCGGCGGATTGTGGCTGGCGGTGATTTGTACGCCTCCGGCGGCGTTGGTCTGCCGGATCAGGATGCCGAGGGTTGGCGTGGCGGTCACGCCGGCGTCGATCGTGTCGCGGCCGACGGCTGCCAGCCCGGCCCGAACCGCTTCGACGAGCATCAGCCCCGACGCCCGCCCGTCCCGGCCGATCAGCATCGGGCCCGGCTGGGCCGAGTCGGCGAAGGCGGCCGCGTAGCGGATAGCCACCTCCGGCGAAAGTGTCTTGCCAATTATTCCCCGCAAACCGGAAACGCTGATGATCGGTTCATTCACGCCGCGATCCTTTCCTCTTGGGCTGTCTTCCGCCGGAACGGAAGTATGCTCGGCACGGTCGAAAACTGCGGTTTCGTCTATTATGTGATAGCGGTAAAACCGCGTTGAGTATAAAGGGCAACCGGACCAGTTGGAAGCCGACATTCGGCCCCTTTATTGTTCTGTCCCCTTTATTGTTCTGCTCCCTTTATTGTTCGGGCGAGCCACCAGATGGCCGTTCCGGCCGCCAATCCGCACAGGTTCTCCAAGAAATCGAGCAATTCGACAGCGCGATGGGGTATCAACGATTGCAGCATTTCGGTGCCTATCGCGTAGCTCAGCAGTAACGCGACCAGCAGTCCGCGCCTGATCGGAAGTCGACTGGCGTGGACCAGCACCGTAAGCAACGTGAAGAGGATGAAGTGTTCGAGTTTGCGCGTGGGCAGACCGGGGAGTCGCTGGATGCCGAGCAGCGCTAACGGGTCCGGCACCAATAGCAACACG
The DNA here is from genome assembly GCA_964505115.1 of uncultured Planctomycetaceae bacterium. GTDB lineage: Bacteria > Planctomycetota > Planctomycetia > Pirellulales > Thermoguttaceae > CAZDHN01. The sequence goes on along the minus strand of CAZDHN010000453.1, from coordinate 2,663 downwards.
CTCAGCAATAGCCAATACGCCAGGCAGGCAAGGCGAACGGCGGGCAAAAGAAGCTTCTTCGATAGAATCATTTATGGGCGATTTCCACGGCCGCTAGTAGTCTGTCACAGCCAAAGTGATGGGTGCCACTGCTGGCTTGTCCAGCAGTGCAAAGTACAATCGCCGCTAAGACACTGCTGGGCAAGCCAGCAGTGGCACCCCGCAACCACCCATCAAACAGGATGTGACGTACTACTAGCGGTATCTTGCGGCAGCGGTACGGGGCGGCTTGCGTGGCAGGCGGCTCAGCCGCGGCCGGGTATCTGGCGGAGAGTGGGTACGTTGGGCGCCGCCCGCGGCTTGCCCGACTTCGCCTTCGGCGAGTGGCTCGAACCGGCCAGGAAGTTGTCGATCGAGGCATTCTCCTGCAACTGGCGGAAGAACTTTGCCATTGCCAGCCGTTGCTTCTTTTCGAAGACGTCGCGATGAATTTCCGCTCGAACGACGGCCGGATCCACGTTGACCGGCGTGGTGCGTCCTTCCGAGAAGAGGATCACGAACTTCTGGCTGAGCTGGATGATACCCGATAGCTCGCCGGCAGCCAGACTGAAGGCCTCCTTTTCCAGGATCGGCTGCCCGCCGTGGTTCTTGATCGGCGGAATCTGCCCCTCGAGCGCGCGGCTATTGGCTTCGACCGAATACTGCTTGGCCAGTCTGCCGAAGTGTTCGAGGGTCGGCTTGGATCGGGCCATTTCCCAGACCTCCTGGGCACGGCGAAGGTTGTCCAGGACGATCGCCCGGCATCGTATGCGCGGACCGAAGTTCGCCTCGTAACTCTTCGTTATGTCTTCCTCGCTCACTTTCACATTGGTGCCAGCCAGCTTCTTCAGTGCCAGCGACGGCCAGACGGAATCGCTCCGGTAGACCTCGACCGATACCCCCTGTTGCTCGGTGACCATTGTCAGCCAGTTCTCGACGTCTGGGGAACCGTCGGGCTTGGGTTTGGCGCCCTCGGTGGCCGCTCGGACGATCTCGCGGTCGATTTCCGCTTCGCTGATCGTAATTTTCTGCTTCGCGCAGGCCTGCACGAGCAACCTGCGATTGATCGTGCCCTCGAGCACTTCCGTGCCGTGCCGCGTGATGCATTGCTCCGCCAAGTTGCGGATGGTGATATTGTGTCCGTTGATAATCGCGGCCACGCCCGGCAGTTCCCGACGCCGGGCCGGGTCGTTGAAGATGTTCTCCAGTTGGGCGTCCTTCTGCAACTCGCGGAAGATGTCGTGAGCCAGCGTGCGCATCTTCCGTTCCCGAACCATTTCTTCCATTACAGGCGCGGCCTGCTCGAACTTGAGCTTGCTTGCCGGCAACATCTGCTCGCGCTTCAATATCAGGTACTTACCGGCCACCTGCATGACTTGCGATATTTCGCCGTCGCGCATGGTGAAGGCCGCCTGCTCGATTTCCTCGCTGGCGTTGTGCTTGCGGATCGGCTGCACCAACCCCTTTACGCTGGCACTTACATCCTCGGACCGCTCCTTCGCCAGGTTGCCGAAATTGTCGGGGTTGGCGATCGCCTCGGCCCGCGTGTTCTTGGCCGCGTCCAAGTCGTTGAAGGAAATCAACCTGACGCGGACCGACGGGCCGTAGCGGGATTCGAACTCCCGGTAAAGCTCGCCCTGGCTCACCTGCAAGCGGTCGCCCGCCAGCTTGCGAAGCGCAAGCGTCGGCCAAATTATGTCGTTGGCGTATTGTTCCGGCTCGATCCCCCGCTCCTCCTTGAGCATCTTCAACCACTGGCCGACCGGCAAGTTGAACCGCTTCGACATCCGCTCGATCTCGGCGTCCACCTCCGCATCCGCCACGGTGATGTTGCGACGCATGCACTCCTGGGCAATCAGCCACTTGTTGACCAGGCTCTCCAGAACCTCGCTGCCGTAGTGACGCAAACACTCGCTGGCCAGATCCTGCCGGCTGACCGGCTGGCCGTTGACCATGGCAACCACCTTCGTCCCCGAGGTGTCCGTACCGACGGCCGCCGCATTGGGCCGCGAGGACGACTTACTCGTTCTGTCGGCGGCAACGGGTCGTGCCGGGGCCTTGCTCGCATCGCCAGACTTATAAGGAGACTTCCTTGGAGCCTGGGCACTGGCCGGCTCAGCCCCCCAATAGTGTCGTATTGTAATGCACGCACAGACGACGCACGCACCACCAAGCAGCATCCCCAAACCAACCTTACGCCTGTTTCGGCGCGGACTGGCGCCGAGAGAACTATTTTGGGTCATCGCAGTCCCTCCTTAAACTGTTGCCACGTCACTGCTTGTGCGCAATTTGTCCGCGCACAAAATCGAGTGGCCAAGTATAGGAGGCTTTCGCAATTCTGGTCAAGAGAGATTAGGTAACTTAGCTGCCCTGGGGTGCAAATCGCGGTTTGCGCGCTTTTGAGGAGCGGGAAGATGATCGAAGGGGGATTCTGACTGGGCTTGGAACGGATAGGGGGAAGGCAGGCGGGAAGCTCACGCAGAGTCGCCAAGGAGCGCAAAGTCGGCAAGAATCAGAGAGACGGCCAATATACGGATTCCCGCTTTATCCTATCTTTATTTTGGTTCATCCGGTTGAAGCGTAGTTGGGCCACGGAATCGCCAACATTAGGGTGCGTTTTCAGAACAAAGGGGACTGAAAAAGCG
>CAZDHN010000452.1:0-5571 GCA_964505115.1 uncultured Planctomycetaceae bacterium | reverse complement strand
CTCCTTGCCACGACAGAACTTACGACCTCTCGTGACGATGTTGGTGAGAAATACTGGCTAGTTGACCCGGCCAAACGGTGAGTGAGCCTGACATGCTTGTTCATGCATCGTAGAAGTGCGGTGTGGGAAGATCAAGGCTGCCCGTCGCCTGCTAATCCGTGGCGACTTGGCTAGACTGGGGCCCGTACATGGCGACGGGGTGCTTCTCTATCTTGACCACAACGTCACGATTGTGTTACGTTTGTTCCATGAACATCATCCTCAAAGCAGCAGCCTTTGCCCGGCAGGCCCACGATGGGCAGCGGCGGAAATACAACGACCGTCCCTACATCGTCCATCCGGCCCGTGTCGCGGGTAGAGTGGCGGCGCATCCCCAGGCCACGGAGACGATGGTCGCAGCCGCCTTTCTTCACGATGTTGTGGAAGACACGCCGCACATCCTGGGAGACATCGAGGGAGAGTTCGGAACCGAAGTAGCCCGACTGGTGGAGGAACTGACCAACCCGTCCAAGGGCAGCACGGCACCGAGGCATGAGCGAAAGCGGCAAGATCGAGAACACCTTACACGGGTCAACGATGAGGCCAAGATTATCAAGCTGCTGGATCGCATCGACAACCTTCAAGAGATCGCCGAGGCTCCGGGTGACTTCCTGCGGAAATACTGCGAGGAGTCACGTTTGCTAGCCGAAGTCATCGGTGATGCCGATCTGGACCTGAAAGCCGACCTGCTGGATAGTATCGAGCGGTTGGAGGTAGGGTAAGGTCTTGCTTCGATCTTCTCGATACGAAGCGATTCGTCCGGCGACATCGCCGGCATTCAGATCTCCAAATCCCCCAGCGGAAAATGCTGTTGGCAGCCGTAGACGTCTCGGTCGCCGGGGGCGCCCGAACTGGTGCCCGGCCGGGGCATGGAGACTTTGATTGTGCGGATTTGCGAGAATGGGCGAATGGCGACTGACGTGGCGTCGACGCCGTAGAGATTGGCGATGCGCTCTTCGCTAAAATTGGCCGAAGCGAGTACTTCGTCGAACGGCCCTTGATCATCGAACATCAAATCGATGGTCAAAGTAAACGGTCCGGCGTTCTTGCTACGCATCACGCTGGCACAATCGTACAATCGCATTTCAGCTTCCTTCTGACTTGCATGGTACGTTCGTCACGCGCCATGAACCACTTCAATAGCTTATGTCCTCGAAGCTGACCGGGAAGAGCGAGCCCAAACCCTCGGTCTCCATAAGGTGATAAACACCGAACTCGTACACCGGCCCCCCGCTGAAGTCCGACGGCGAAAAGGGAAATGCCAGATTGCCGGCCGTGGTTTTGCGGCCCGTGTAGTGTGTATGCAAGGCCGTGGAACGGGCAAGGCTCAACACGGTGTCGGCCAGTTCCTGGCTGGGGGCAATGGCCTCGATCACAAGACCGACCTCGCGTGGCGATTGATCGACCGGCACAAGCCGTTGCCCGGTCACGGCATCGAGGCCATATCGAAGAAACCGCAAGCCGTAATCCGCCGGTTCGATAACGCCCGTCAGGTTGTCGGCCACCTCGCGCGCGACGCTCTTTTCGATCGAATCGAGGCTGGCAATCATGGCCGGATCACAAGTACCGGCCACGGCAATCGAGCGATACCCACGCAGCACGGCCCCTTCAAGTTTGACGGTCGGTTTGGACGCCGCAATCAGCCGCGTGCCGGAGACCTTTACGCTCCGCGGACCGAACTGCTTGAACGAGCAGCCGGAAAGATCCACCTTACCTTCGGGCTCGTGGAAGCAGTCGGGGTCGGGCTGTTCGTAGAGCGAATGGGCGGCCACGGAATCGGGGAAACAACTCTTTTCGGGGTTGGCCGGTTCGACGATAAAGTGATCTTTGCGGAGGTCGCAGATGAGCGAATCGTTGGCTCCACCGGGTCTCGCACAGAGCGTTCCGCACTCGGCAATTTTGGCCACGTGCAGTGCCAAACCTGGATCGAAACCTTGCATTATGGGAATGGCGGCAAAGATCGACGGATCGCAACAGCGCCCGGCCACGACCACGTCGGCCCCGCCCTCGATGGCCTCGATGATGGGCTGGGTCCCCATTTGGGCCACGATATTGACGCAGTCGTTTACCTGATCCTCGCTGAGTTCGCCCGAGCCGCCGCAGGCCGAAACTCGCCCCGCTCGCAAGGCGTCTATCACCATCGAGGCTTCGATGTCGGCATGGATCACGGCCATGCGAAAGCTCAGCTTCCGCCGTCGGGCAATTTCCAACAGCACCTCGACAAATGACTGCACATGCGCTTTGGCGCCACTCCCACCGGCCGTGCCGACGATTAGCGGGATGTTCTTTTCGCGGGCGGCGCAAAGAGCCAGCTCAAGATCGCGCTTGAGTTGCAGAGGCTTCAGGAATGAAGTCCCGCTACCGAGATAATATGGCCCGGGGTCCGTCGACCCGTTATCCACGCCCAGAAAAGCCGGATTGGCGTCGAGACCGGCGCGCAAGCTGGATTCGGGGTAGCCGTAGCCAAGCAACCCGCAGATCGAAAGAAAACGTATCGATTCATTCATCGCGCATGTCCGTACAAATGTTGCCGTCCGCGTTGCCCGTGTCGACGTTGGTATAGTCGAACCCCTCGGGTATTCCGAGGCTCTGATTGATCGGGCCCATTCGCGAGCGGGTCTTGGCGTCGAGATTCTCGAAGTAGTTATTCCCATGGGCGTCCATGGCGACAAAAAACGGGCCCAGGCGGTGGACTGCAAAAATCCAACTGGCTTCGGTCTTACCCAATTCATCGAGGAAATGCACGCCGTGGATCTTTTCGACTTGCGACGCCAGCAGGTTTCCACAGAGGCCGATCTTGCTCAGATACACACCGCCCACATCGCGCAGTGCCCGGGCCGTGTTGGGGCCCATGGTAGTCTTGCCGATAAGCGCGCGGAGGCCGAACTTGCGAACGACGTCGCCGCCGTAACGCTCGAAACGAATGCTGGATGTGGGCTCGATGCTGACGATCTCCCAGCCATCGTCACCTTTTCGCATCACTGGGCCCACATGGAAGAAACCGTTCACGGCCTCAAAATCGATGGGCGGAAACAGGTTTCGCTCGATGGCCCGGATATGGAATTGGCTGCGGCCGGTGAAGACCATGCCGCTGACGGTCACCATCGTACCGAGTGTTAGTTCCCGCGCCACTTCTTCGCTCAGCGGCAGTTGCAAGTGATGAATGTGGCCGCTCATTGAATCTCTCCCGAAAAGGAAACCCTGTTATCGGCCGTAATCGAAGCGGTCCAACGTCGACCGACCAGACATTGGGCGTTGACCGCCACCGGCAGCGCGGCAGTATGAGTCACCGCCGTTTCGATGTGCATGCCGATGACCGCGTTGATTCCACGGGCGCCCATCGGGCCGATACCCAACTCGCGCGTGGCAGCCAGCAGGCGGCTTTCCATCTCGGCTATCCGCTGATCGGGATTGGGCCGGGCCACCGGTCGCAACAAGGCCGCCTCCTTCGCCATCCGCATGCACAAGTCGGCGGTTCCGCCAATCCCCACGCCGACAATTGCCGGAGGGCATATCTTGCCCGCATAACAGGCGGCTCGAATGCTATCGAGCACGAACTTCATGATGGCAGCCTCTCCGTCGGAGGGGAAAAACATGCGGTAGAATGTGCCGAATATCTCGGAACCACCGCCCTTGGGCGCGGCCAGGATATCCAGCCCGTCGCCCTCGCCGTGGAACGACAATTCCAACTTTGGCATACCCGGGCCCACGTTGTCGCCGGGATTGACGCGTGTGAGCGGATCGACCATCGTAGGCCGCAGAAGATCATCGCCCGTCACCCTCGCGGTGGCCGCCCGGGCGGCGTCCCAAAGCTGCCCGAACCCGCCTTCGATCTGGGTACGGTTGCCGGCTTTGACAAAGAAGAGCGGGAAGCCCGTATCTCCGCACACCAGACCGCAACCATCGGATGCCAGTCGGGCGTTTTCCAGGCTAACCTCAAGGTGCATTACCGCCAGCGCGTCCGTCTCTTCGCGCAAGGCTTTGTGCAGGGCCGATTCAACATCGGGCGGCAAGCGTGTCGTGGCGCGACACATGGCTTCGTACATGGCCGACTCGATCGTCGTGTAATCTATCATTTATTGCTGGCTCTCTTCAGTCAACACGGTCACTGCCTTCCTTGGCTTTGGTAATAACGTAATCGAACAGCTTCTGGCCATCTTCGTGAGTAGTAAAATGGCCTCTGTCTTCCGTGTAGATCAGTTTTACGTCTCTTCCCATTGCCTTGAGCACATTCGCAAGCGTCAAAACGCTCCGAGGGGGCACCAGAGTATCTTTGCCACTGGCAGCGATGCCGACCGGCATCGTAAATCTCTCGGGCCAGTATTCGGCAGAACGTTTCTTGTATTCTTCGGGGATTTGACGTTTTGTGCCACCGAAGGATTCGCTTATTGCGTCCTGGAACCGTGAATACTCAAGATGATTGGCGGTTCCGTTCATGGAAATGACTCCGTCTATCAGTTCTGGATGCATTGCCGTGAATGTGAGCGCGCTTGAACCACCCATCGATCCGCCGCAGATGAAAACCCGGTCGATCTTATACTGTTTCTTGAGTTCTTCGATGATTTGTAGTAGATCCGCCTCCGCGCTTGGCCCCATCCACGAGGTTTTTGCTCTGTAATCCGGGCAGACCAGTATCATATTGTGCTTTATGGCGGTATTTCTGCTTGCAAGCCCCGTGTATTGCGTGGCATTTACAAATTGCCAGCGATCCGAGCCATGGCCGTGCAAAGCCACAAGAAGGTCGTGTGGTTGTGACTTATCAAACTCCTTGGGCAACAGACGGACATATTTTTGGACCGTGCCGTCACATTTCGCTTCAAAGGATGTGTCCTTGACGTCAAAGCGATCTTTTGCGAGGGTCAGATGTGGAATCGCCCAGATTGCCAAGCAGACCAGAAGCGTTCTTGTCATTGCGATATCCTCTTCCGTCCAGTATTCTTATGGTGGCGGATCCGCCGACAACCGGGCCCGGTCGATTAACGTTTCCGCTGAAGATACTTCGTATGTCGTAATAGAGTGGCAACAACATGAGCATGGTCGAGTCGTTTTGTGGTGCCGATGTCTTCGGGACTTCCTTGTGCATAATCACGATCTTTCTCGCCTGCACGTCTTTCCTGATGAAGATCATCCCAAAGATTCCGCTATTGAACAAGGTGACCTTCATTCCTTTTCTCTCCCTGGTGCCCATGACCCTGTCCAGCATGGGGGTGATACCGAGCAACTATCCGCTATACAAACCATTGCAGGCCGTTTCGCTTTACATGGCCATATTCTTCATGATCTTGGCAATCGATGTCGCAAAGGTCCTGCGTTCGCTGCAACCCCGGATAATGGTTCTTTTCCTGCTGGGTTGTGCGGGCACGGCACTCGGAGCGGTGCTGGCCCAAATCTTGTCCGCGCCTCTGATCGGCGCGGAGGATTCGGCCATGATTTCCGCTTGCACGGCCGGCAGCTACGCGGGAGGAGCCATGAACTGGGCGGCAGTCGGCGACGCACTCAAGATGCCAAGCGCACTAAACGCGATGGCATTTC